>QVQD01000001.1 GCA_003584875.1 Methylococcales bacterium | reverse complement strand
TACCAGTAACTGCACCTGTAGCATAACTGTTGCTAACTGTACCATATTGATTAAACCCCACTAGACCACCGACAAAGTAGGAAGAACCAGTAACTGCACCTGTAGCATAACTGTTGCTAACTGTACCATTTTGATTCATCCCCACTAGACCACCGACAAAGTAGGAACCAGTAACTGCACCTGTAGCATAACTGTTGGTAACTGTACCGCTCAAACCATACCCCACTAGACCACCGACATGGAAAATACCAGTAACTGCACCTGTAGCGTAACTGTTATTGATACTGCCATAGTTAATTCCGATTAATCCACCAACAACACCCATATCAGAATGAATAGTACTGTTGGTATAACTGCTAGTGATACTGCCTCGATTCTGCCCTACCAGTCCGCCAGCATAATAACCTGATCCAGAGACTGATCCAGTAGCATAACTATTGCTGATACTGCCTCGATTCGATCCTATAAGCCCGCCTACAAACCAATACCCTGCTACACTTTCACTGACTAGTCCTATATTTGAAATGGCGGCAGTAGTAGAAGTAGCACCAAACAAACCGACATAATTTGTACTAGATCGGTTAATAGTTAGATTACTAATGGTATGACCTAAACCGTTAAAGGTGCCGGTGTAATTGTTAGTATTATTTCCAATGGGCGTAAAGCCTGCGAGTGTATTCCAACCAGATGTTGCTGAGGCATCGATGTTACTACCCAAGACATAATTGAGACCAAGGTTGCCTTTCATACCTTGTAAATCAGTTGTTGTAATACTGCCTGCTAAACCTAGATCTGTTATGACCGTATAACTTTTTGGTGCTCCATCTGAACCTTGTGTCGTCGTAAAGTTAGTAGTACCGGCCGGTAAAGACACTGATTTTCCAGCAGCCGTGATAATTTGGCTGGCATTGCTAGCAGCCACTGCACCTAAACCATAATTTAAGGCGAGACTGGCAGTGTTAGTTGCCGTCATATTGGCGTTGATATTGATATTGTTTTGGGCGGATAAGGTGAGTTTATTGGCTGACCAACTCACCGTATCATTGACATTGATATTGCCTGAACCAGAGGTACCCCCATCACTACTCTGGATTGTTATATCTGTATTAGCTAAGTTTGCCCCTAATTGTGTTCCTGTAATATCACCGCCTGTTGCAGCCACTGTGTAATCTTTA
>QVQD01000002.1 GCA_003584875.1 Methylococcales bacterium | reverse complement strand
GCAAGATTGCGCCGGTATCGGGTATGACTTCGGCTACGGCTAAAGACCAAGGACTCAGGATTAAGGCACAAGCCACTATTAAGGGTTTAGAAAGATGAGCCTTGAAAGATAGTATTGAGTTATTAATCATCATTTCTTTTTAGCCTTATCTGAGTTATCTGACTTAATGACACTCTGGTTAGGGTTATTACTGGAGCTAGTTGGCTTAAAATCGCCGCCGTTTGACTCGTTGCCTGAGCTATTGAGTTTCACGCCACTATCAATAGTGGCATTGTTACCTGAACTTGGCAGCTTAACACCCGCATCTATTATATTGAGTCCTGAAGACGCAGTACCGCTTTGGCTAGCATCAGCACTAGACAAATAAGAGACTTTTAGAGCAGCTGGCTGCATTGAAGTCGTCGACTGTGTTGCTACAGATGCAGGTGGTGCTGATACAGATGCGACCAACTGCGCTGCCACCGATTCACTGGCTGAAGGCACTGCGTTAATAGTTAAAATACCATCAACTAGATTATTAAAGTTATAGTTAGTGGCTGATAAACCACTGTTACTGGCAGTGATCGTTGCAGTACCAACACCGGTAGTTGAAGTTGCTGTTGTATAAGCTGTTGCTGTACCAGAAACCACCGAGCTATTCTCTCCATTCACAAAACCTGAAATGATTTCTGTGAAAGTCGGATTGGCACTACCGTAAAAACGGGCTTGATTATTAGCAGTCACGGTTAACGTGGCGGGATTAATGGTTAATGTGCCATTGACCAGATTATTGAAATCATAGTTAGCGGCAGATAAGCCACTGTTACTGGCGGTAATCACTTGTGTACCTACGCCCGTTGCAGAAGTCGCGGTAGTGCTTGCTGTGGCTGCACCAGAAACCACTGAACTATTCTCTCCATTCACATAGCCTGTGATGGTTTCAGTTAAGGTTGGATTTGCGCCGCCGTATAAGCGCGTTTGGTTATTAGCAGCCACGGTTAAGTGGGCTTTGTTAATGGTTAAGCTAGCGCTGTTACCGGCAGTAAAGTCATAGTTCGAGGCTGTTAAGCCGCTGGTGCTGGCTACGATTGAGGCGGTGCCGACACCGGTCGTTGTTGTTGCGCTGGTTGTGCCTCTCGCTGTTCCGCTAACAACTGTGCTATCTTCATTATTCACATAGCCTGTGATGGTTTCAGTTAAGGTTGGATT
>QVQD01000003.1 GCA_003584875.1 Methylococcales bacterium | reverse complement strand
AGATAAGGCTATATTGGCAGCGGCAGATGGTAGTCATATCGCCATATCTGCCCTGAATGATGCGGTAGCTGCGGCTGATGCAGTATTTCGTATTTTGGCCGCTTATGTGGAGCGTACTGCCTTGGGTGATGAAACCACTATTTTAAGTAGTGGCTTTCACTTTTCAAAACAACCGTCACCCAGAAACAAAGAAACCTTAGTCGCTAAGAATGGTTCTCATTCTGGCGCAGTGCTATTAGATACCATAAGGGTTTATAAAGGCGTGGTTTATGTTTGGCAAATGTATAAAGGCAAGCTGCCCGACAATGACACTGATTGGGTTCAAATAGCTATAACTACCCAATCAAGCTTTGAAATTAACAACCTAGATATTGCTTGCATCTATTATTTTCGAGTAGCAGCCGTCACTCCTGACGGCATACAAGACTTTAGTGCGCCAGTCATGAAAGTAGTGCAATAGCAACCCATGTAGGGATAGGTCACGACCTGTCCCTACGACCTCTACAGTTCTAAATCCAACGTGAATTGACTGGCATTAGCCTGATGCCATTTTTTTTGGTAGTATTGACGACAAGCAATTTAAATTCCAAAATTCACTCAACACCGCCAAGCACTGATTCAACAATTCGTAAAAATAAATAATCAAACTATTAAACAGGAAATTGTAATGCAGTTCATTAACGAACAAGAGTGGCAAGCCTTACCTGAATCAGCACAAAAAAACGTTTATGATTTCTTTTTATTCATCAAGCAACGCTATAATCAATCTATAAACTCAGAACAACAAGCAGAGTTATCAGCCTTTTCGAACCATAGTGCCAATAACATTAATGAATGGTTAGATGATAAAGAAGATGATGTATGGAAATAAATGCCGCTGATATTATCTTATGTGAATTTTATTTTAGCGACTTAAAAACCAGTAAAAGCAGACCGGTACTCGTTTTCAAAGATAATCTTCCCTTTGATGATTTTGTCGCCATTCCCATCAGCAGTCAAATTTCACAACTGCATGCAGATGAAATCCTCATAGAGTCAACTGACTTTAAGCTAGGCATATTGCCCAAAGCCTCCAAATTAATGCTCAGAAAACCATTTATAGTTTCAAAAAAAGTGCTAATCAAAAAATATGGCACATTGAATTCAAATGCATTTAAGCGTTATCAGCAATTATTTTGTGACTATTTCCAATGTTGTGGATAAATTAAGTGTCGATCGTATTTTAAGGACAGGTCACGGTAGAGTAGAGGACTGACTTACGCCAACCCTCCCTCATCAAACCGTGCATGCGATTTTCC
>QVQD01000004.1 GCA_003584875.1 Methylococcales bacterium | reverse complement strand
GAACGCATCTATGCCGGTCATTGGGCACTGGTCGGCGAGAGGAAGCGATCCGTCAGGCTCGACTGGTTGCCGCCGATTTCGAGCGGGCACTTCGGGGCGACTCCGAAGCGTTGCTGAATCGCCCCCAGATCGTCAGAGAGGCCCCAAGCGAAGATCGGAGGGCCATCGCCGCCGCCGCGCCCAAGGCGCCGCCGCAGAAGACGCTACGCGACCTGCTGGGCATCTTCCTGAACGACCCTGTGAAGGTGCGGGGCGACAAGGTGCGGATGATCTACAACAACGCCATCCCTATCGTCGGCGAGGTGTTGGGGATGGATACGCCGCTCCGCTCCATCGACCGTGAAGCCTGCCGCCGGTTGATGGATATGCTCCTCTGGCTTCCGACCAACACCAAGAAGCGGTTTCCGAAGCTGACCGCAGTCCAAGCCTCGGAGATGGCGAAAGCCAAGAAGCTGACTTCGACGCTCGGCTACGCCGCCATCAACTCGTACATGAAATGCCTGTCCGCCCTCATGAACTTCGCCGTCAACGAGGGCTATATCGACCGAAATCCCGCCAAGGGGCTTCGCGTTGTCGATCCGAGGCACCGCCGCGACCGCCGCCTCCCGTTCTCGAACGACCAGCTTCGGGCGATCTTCAACGCCCCTCTCTATCGAGGCTGTGTGGATGACGAACATGGCTACGCCGATGTTGGCGCCGCGCACCCGCGCCGCGCTCGCTTCTGGGTGCCCCTCATCGCCCTGTTCTCGGGGATGCGGATGAACGAAATCTGCCAGCTTGATGTCGCCGACATCAGACGTGTCGATGGGGTGGACTGCTTTCTCATCACGAGCCGCTCCAACTGCGGCGCCGACGACAAGAAGGTGAAGACTTCGACGAGCGAACGGTTCGTCCCCATCCATCCACGCCTGACCGAGATCGGGTTCATGGACTTCTTGGATGAGCGTCGTCGCAACGGCTCGGTGAAGCTGTTCCCCGAACTGACGCTCTCGACGACGGGCTACTACTCCGACCCGTTCTCAAAGTGGTTCAGGCGGTTCATTCACAAGGCCAAGGCGACCCGACCGAAAACCTGCTTTCACAGCTTCCGACACTGTTTCAGGGACGCGCTCCGCGAGGCTCGAATCGACCACGATGTCGCCCTTGCGTTGGGAGGGTGGTCATCGGGTAGCGGCGCCGAAGGCACCCTTACCGCCGAGGCTTACGGTCGCGGCTACCGCATGGCGACGCTTTTCGAGGCCATGAAGCGAGTGGACTATCCCACCCTTGACCTCACCCACCTCGTACCGAGCCATAGCCCGCCAACGGCGGGCTAAT
>QVQD01000188.1 GCA_003584875.1 Methylococcales bacterium | reverse complement strand
CGAATGACCTTCATGAACGTAGGTAATGTTAAGTATGATGGTATTGGTTATATTGCCCCTGGTGCAACGATTATGGGAGGCATAGTTGCAAAATTCTGATGCCTAAAGTTTAGAATGGGCACGAAATCAGGTAAGCAAGTAATATCCCGATCTCATTTCTTAAGGGGGCGGGGTATTTTTAAAAAACATTGTACTTAAGCGTGTCATACACGCTCCTCAGTTAACTGGCCCGACTTAAGATTTGGCATGGAAGTGAAGTTTTACACTAAAAATCTAAAAATAATTTTTCATTAATAAGGTAGGCTGTTAATTTATAGCCATACAGATAACTTAACGATCCATCATCATATAAAAGAGATATTAAATGCAAAAGAAAAACCCTATCCTAAAAAAACTAGCACTATTATTATCGTGGCTGCCTTTTGCCGCAGCTGTGCACGCAGACGTTTTAACTGTTGGTCAACCAGCTCCACAATTTCAATTGAAAGTACAAGATGGCAGTGACTTTAATTTGGCTGCACGTAAAGATATAGGCTGGACGGTACTGTATTTTTATCCCAAAGCAGGAACGCCTGGCTGCACAAAACAAGCGTGTGCATTTCGCGACGCAATTCAGGTCATTAGAAATAACAACGCTGAAGTTTATGGCGTTAGCACTGATGAAGTACAAAAGTTACTCGAATTTCATCAAGAACATAAGCTCACCTTTAATTTATTATCTGATCCAGATGCTAAGGTAACAGACGCCTATGGTGTAAAAATGCCTGTATTGAATATGGCTAAACGCTGGACCTTTATTATTGATCCCTCTTTAAACATCAGACAGATTGATAACGATGTTGACCCTGCGTTAGATGCACAGAAAGTTGCAGAGCAGTTAAAGAAGCTACAAGCGGAAAAGTAGGTTAATGTTATGACTAAAAATATAACGTTTATCATATATCGAGATTAAGCTCCTCCCACCTATAAAAGCTGAATCACTAGCCTTTTAATGCTATTGATACAGCATTCGATTTATATGCTGGTATGTTCATCATTGATCAATGCCACGCCTCAATCTAATCTTATAAAGATAGTCTTTTATAATTCTCACGCTCCGGCGTGGGAATGCGCCTCCCCTTGTACTAGCGATGCGAGTTACATCAATGACGGCATATTCTCGATGAAGCGTCACTGTCATTAAGTTAAGAGCTTAGGAAAGGCAAATTATCTATAGAGGCGACTGATTCGCCCTGTATCTTGGAGCATCGGATTATTAAGCGAATCTGTCGCTCCTATAGCTGAAACGCTTTTTTCTTATCCTTGACTGTGGGCAATTACTGAGGTTTTAAAGAGCATTTATAAATTAATGAATACTTTCACCGTCTCTCTTGCTAGGAGACGATGCTTATCTTATAAAGATGTAAATTCACTTGGATTTAATGACTAATTAGGCAGGCAATGTGCAAAAAGTATGGCATTTGCCACACTCGATGAGTTAAATAACCTAGTTTAATTAGAGTCTACTCAGAAACAATAACTTATTGATAATATTAACTATATTACCAATATATGATATAAT
>QVQD01000006.1 GCA_003584875.1 Methylococcales bacterium | reverse complement strand
ACATTAAAATCGCATTAATTGATCAATGCTTCAAAGAGAAAAAACGTATCGTCGGTGAATTATTGCAACCAGGTGCTGTTTTATCCCTAGAACAAATGGGCTTGCTGGATTTACTAGAAGACTTTGACGCCCAAACAGTAGATGGCTACGCACTCATACAAGGCGAACAAAAAACGACTATCCCCTACCCCAATCACTATAGAGGTATGGGTTTACATAATGGACAATTTTTACAGAAAATCAGAGCTTCTGCCTTAGCCAATGAATCCGTCACAAAAATCCACGGCAAAGCTTTACATCTTCTAGAGAATGATCGCCAAGAAATTATTGGCGTCAGTTATCGAGAAGAACTCAGTTCAGAAATAAAAACCATACACGCCCCCTTAACGATTACCAGCGACGGCTTCTTCTCAAACTTTAGAGATGACCTCAGCAATAATGAAAAGACCGTCACCTCCTATTTTATAGGCCTGATTTTAAATGATTGCGACATGCCCTTTCCTAATCATGGTCATGTGTTTTTATCGGGACCTACACCTTTTATTTGTTATCCAATCTCTAGTCATGAAGTCCGACTGCTGATCGATTACCCTGGCGAACTACTGCCTAGAAAATCATTACTACAAGCGCACTTAGACGCCCACGTAACGCCCTATATCCCTGAAAGCATGCGCTACAGTTATGACCAAGCCATACAAACCGGTGGCTTTAAAGTCATGCCTAATCATTATATGGCTGCAAAACCCATCATCCGCAAAGGCGCTGTCATGTTGGGCGATGCCCTTAATATGCGCCATCCCTTAACCGGCGGCGGTTTAACGGCTGTATTTTCAGATATACAAATATTAAGTGCGCATCTATTAGCGATGCCTGACTTTTACAACACAGATTTAATCCATAAAAAAATAGTAGCCTATTATCGTGACCGACAAAATGCCAACGCCAATCTTAATGTCTTAGCCAATGCCCTTTATGGCGTAATGTCAAACGAACTACTTAAAACAGCGGTATTTAAATACCTACAATGTGGTGGAAACAACGCATTGCAATCCATTGCTATTCTGGCTGGCTTAAACAGAAACCACTACTCTTTAATCAAACAATTCTTTACTCTAGCAATGTTTGGCTCTTACGATTTGATTCGACAAAATATTGCCAAACTACCCCAAGCATTGAAAATACTGTTCGATGCCTTCAGTATTATCAAACCTTTAGCTAAAAACGAACTAACGGTAGCAGCCGTTATCAACGATTACTTTAAAAAATAAACGCCACTGTCTTTCAGTTTATTAAGCGTTGCAAAATTTTTTGCAGTTATCTTTGAAGAGCTAAAACTGTGCTGGCTATTTAGCTACGATTGCTGGGATTCCCACGCGCGAACGATAACATTGTGGTGAAGATCGTAGGGGCGTATTGCATACGCCCCTACGGTGTTTTTTATTGTTTCCACGCCGATAAGAAACTTGTGTAGATACCTATGCTCCTTAATAGAGGGAGTGGCTGCCTTAACTTGTAGGCCGGAATAAGACTTTACGAGCGTAAGTGAGTAAAGCGTTTCCGGCATAGGTAGCGATCCTATGCCGGAAACGCCATCATGCGCTACGCTTAGATGGTCTTATTCC
>QVQD01000104.1 GCA_003584875.1 Methylococcales bacterium | reverse complement strand
GGATTAAACGTGGTAGAGTAGAGGACTGGCTTACGCCAACCCTCCCTCATCAAACCGTGCATGCGATTTTCCCGCACACGGCTTTCCGATGTTCTTCACATCAAGGCATGCGCTGATTTCCAGCCTGCTACTATAGGTACTTTGTAAAGTCCATATTCTTCATACAACACGCGACGAGGAAATCTAAGCACACTTTCTTTCCAAGCTCTAACTTTGTGTCGTTTACGAAGATGGATTCTCAACCGCTCTTCAGCATGACGTTTGACCTTGCTAAGGACTAGCGAGGAATTTCGATAATGGAAGTAACCCGACCATCCACGCAGCACTTGATTTAACTCGCGCACTACCTCTTGTATCGGTCTCCATGTCTGATTCCTCGCCGTTATTTCATTGATACGATTCTTTACCTTTTCCACCGCTTGTTCTTTAGGATTGACATGCGGATAACGCTTGCCTTTCGAACTGACTTTTACTTTCAGCGCGAAACCTAGAAAGTAGAACTCTTCTTTGTTGGCATCAACGATTTTAGTCTTGCTTTCATTGAGGTTAAGCTCTAGCTTTTCCAGTATGCTCCGTATTGTAGCCAGCGGTGTAACAACATCTTTTCGACACAACACTACAAAGTCATCAGCATATCTGACTAACTTTGCCTGTAGTTTTCGTGCCAATTCATGACGCTGCCAGATACGATCCAATAGGTGTAAATAGAGATTTGATAGCAACGGTGAGATAACACCACCTTGCGGTGTGCCGCGCCGATTGCTTTTGCCTCCACCTACACAAGCCGTTTTCCCATTCTCACTTTCACCTATGACAGGGGCTTTCAGCCATTGCTTAATGAGGGCCAATACTGCCCCATCGGCAATGCGTTCAGCGACTGTTGCCAGAAGCTTACTGTGCGGGATACTGTCAAAATATTTCGACAGATCAGCATCTATCACTTGCGTTTGTCCTTGCCACATTCCATCGGCAATAGCGTCTATCGCTTGATGCGCTGACTTCTGCGGGCGAAACCCGTAGGAATGCTCGCAAAAATCTGCTTCAAAGATGGGCTCTATCACTAACTTAAGTGCCATCTGAACCACGCGATCTCGAATCGTTGGTATGCCCAGCGGGCGTAAACTACCATCCGCTTTTGGTATCATAACTCGCCTTACCGGATTTGCTTGGTAAGTCTTATCTTGCAATTCACGGCTGAGTAACTCCAAGTAACAACCTACCCCTATTCCGCTCTCTATGGCCTCAAAGCTCATCCCATCAACACCGGGACTGCCTTTATTAGCCTTAACCAGCCGCCAAGCATGATGGAGTATATCTGCTTGATACAGCTTGTCGTAAAGTGCGTAAAAACGATAGGCCGGTTCCTGCTTGGCCTTGATATATAGCTTCCTCTGTAGTGTCCTGATTCTCTCAGGGGTTAATAGCAACATGGCAATCCCCTTTTCCTCCACTCTTCAGTTGCGTGAACAAAGCAGGGCGCCTTCCCTCAGCTAAGGTTATGTTGTCCTTAGCCTCAATCGGTACTATGCACCCCTCCGACTTCCATAACGATCTGCTACGACTTCGTTACCTTATACGCAGCAGTCGGCGGCCTCCCCGCCACCGTTATGGATCTCCAGCACTGGACAATTTAACTTCCGATACATGCCGACCCTGCTACCCCGATGGTTCACTGGTATGGCTTCCATTATCAACATACCAATACTACGGCCTTCCCTATACAGACACGAGGTCGGCAACCATATTAAGTTTACGAGGCTACATCTAGGTTCACTTGCGTTACGGCCTATATCTTTGTCGTTTAGGAACTCACGACCCTTGATTACTCAAACGCCGCTCCTTCGTACTACCAAGGCGTATGGACAACTCCTTGGGCGGGACTTTAACCCGCTAGCTAAATTGTTGTTACTGCGAACGTCTGTCCCCTATT
>QVQD01000007.1 GCA_003584875.1 Methylococcales bacterium | reverse complement strand
CCGACCTACGTCTACAAACCTTTGCAATGGAGTCAAAACTCACGAGTTTTGTTGCTTGGCGTAGCGATAGCGTAAGCCAAGCATTTTCCGCGCATCCTGTCGGGTTACGCTATCGCTAACCCGACTACGTAACTATTGTAGGGGCGACAAATTCTTAACTTAATGACATTGGGCAACGCAGTATTGCGCCGGATATTGAACACTTATGAGATGAATTGGCGTATTGATAGTTTATGCGGTGTAATACGGCTGTCGCCTCACACCCTACTAAAGTTTAACGGGTAGTGTTATAACTAAAATTTGTTCTTAAAAATAATATTCAGGATTTGATATGAAAATTAAATGGTTGGTTGGCTTTACTAGTATCTTGTTAATGTTGTCATTGCCTGTTTATGCCCATAGTGGCCTAGATACCGAGCAGGGTTTCATCGATGGCTTTTTACATCCTCTCATGGGTATTGATCATTTATTGGTCATGCTAGGGATAGGCTTATGGGCTGCAAAGCTGGGTGGTAAAGCTTTGTGGTTTGTGCCTGTTAGTTTTCTATTGGCAATGGCTGCAGGTGCTGGTTTAGCAAATCTTGGGCTTACAATCAGTTCGGCAGAAACCTGGGTAGCCTTATCAGTGATTGCCTTAGGTTTATTGGTTTGGAAAAACAAGCTTATGTCTTTGCAATATTCAGTGATTTTAGCGGCTGGATTTGCCTTAAGTCATGGTTATGTACATGCGGCAGAATTACAAGGCGATGCCGATGTGCTTAGTTACGCTTCAGGGTTTTTGTTAACGACGGCAGTACTTCATGGCGTAGGTGTTTTAGTCGGTTTATCGAAAATGATTAAGTTAGACATCATCAAATCAGCATTTGGACTCTTTTGTACAATAGTAGGTGCGGTTTTATTGCTTAGCTTTTAAGCGAATGTTTGTAGACTTAAATGACGCTGCCCCCTTAAGCGATGAGAAAAAAATAACCCAAGGTTGGGATGCGCACCTAGAACTGGGTTTCGAGTTCCAAGATAATAAAACGGTATTAGCCCATCGCCGTCATCAAGGTCCACTCACGGTACAGCGTCCTTTTTATCCTGAGGGTGGCGTTTGTCATGTGTATTTATTGCATCCTCCCGGTGGTGTCGTGGCTGGGGACAGTTTAACGATAACAATATCTGCTGCAAAAAATAGTGCAGCATTGATAACGACACCGGCAGCGGGTAAGTTTTATCGTAGCAGTGGGCCATTAGCTCAACAACAAGTTACTTTAAAAGTAGCAGAAGGCGCTATTTTGGAATGGTTGCCACAAGAAACTATTATTTATGAGGGTGCTAAAGTTGCATCAAAACTAAGTGTAGATTTAGACGTTGGTGCTCGCTTTATAGGATGGGAAGTGTTGGCTTTGGGTCGTCCTGCTGCTAATGAAGGTTTTACGGTCGGTGAGATTAGCTTGAGTTGGCAAATTTTTCAGGCGGGTGAGATTTTTTATCAAGAAAAATTAAGGCTAGATGCAGAGGCTTTTGCTGCACGCTGGGGATTAAATGGACATTCTGCTTGCGGAACATTATTCGTTAGTCCAGCTACAGTGGTGCAATTAGAGAAAGTGCAGCAGCTTATCGGAGATACTGCAGGCCTAGGTGTGACCTTAATAGATGAGTTATTGATTTGCCGTGCGCTCGATACTCGAGCTGATCGATTGCGCAGTTTTTTTCAGCAGGTATGGGTAACGCTAAGGCCTGATGTTTTAGAATGTAAGGTCTCTGAACCAAGAATTTGGGCAACTTGATAAAATTTGTAGGCCGGAATAAGACTTTACGAGCGTAAGCAAGTAAAGCGTTTCCGGCATAGGTGCCGCTCGGATTGCCAGAAACGCCACCACGCGCTACGCTAGCATGGTCTTATTCCGGACTACAACGGGTAGGGGCGTATTGCATACGCCCTATTAAATTGGCTCTATAGAATACTCTCAAGTTAAGTAGTCAGCTATAGTAAAG
>QVQD01000008.1 GCA_003584875.1 Methylococcales bacterium | reverse complement strand
GGATTCATTAACATCATAACCTGTTAATGCTGCAACAGCTCCAGGCGCTGCAATTGCCGGCGTTGTTGCTATAGTCATTGATAAAAGTCCGCCGGCTGCGATTATCAGCGGGAGCTTACGTTTTGGTATACTTTTCATTTTGATTTCCCTCAATATATTTGAATAGTCTTTCTTGTTGTCATTAGACAACGTAATTATCATTCAGCATAAAACACTTAAATACTTTAGCATGTATTGTGCCAAAAAATAAATTTGATACTTAACAGTAAGTTAAATAAATAATCCTCGTTTAGCAGATATTTTTTGCACCATTAAGGTGCGACTATGCTTTGTGTCTGCGTTAAAGTTGTGCGTTTTAACCAACTTTGTTGCCAGAATACAAATTTTTGCAACCATTTGCAAATCATAAGCTATGATTACAGTCCTAATCAAGTTAATCAGCGATGATTAAGTTTGCTTTATTAAGCCCGCACCAAAACAATGCAAATAGCGTTCTTCTTTTTTTTGTGGCGAATCTAGCAAAAAAAATGTTATCGTAGGCTCGTTTGGCATAAACACTGATTCATAAATAACCCATTCAGGAGACAACCTACATGTCTGTAAAAAAAGTACTTAAAATGATCGAAGAGAACGATATCAAATTTGTTGATTTTCGTTTTTGTGATACACGTGGCAAAGAACAACATGTCACATTCCCTGCTCACTCCATTGATGCGGATACTTTCGAAGAAGGTAACATGTTTGATGGCTCTTCAGTAGCCGGCTGGAAACACATCAATGAATCAGACATGATATTAATGCCTGATGCATCAACTGCTGTTATTGATCCTTTTTTTGATGACAATACCTTAATCATTCGTTGTGACATCATTGAGCCAAAAGACATGAAAGGTTACGAGCGTGATCCACGTTCATTAGCTAAACGTGCAGAAGCCTATTTGCAGTCAACCGGTATTGCTGACACAGCCTACTTTGGTCCAGAAAATGAGTTCTTTATCTTTGATGATGTCCGTTGGGGCACTGATATGAGCGGAACATTCTACAAAGTTGATTCTGAAGAAGCGGGTTGGAATTCAGAAAAAGTTTATCCTGACGGCAACACAGGTCATCGTCCAGGTGTTAAAGGTGGTTATTTTCCAGTACCTCCAGTTGATTCACTCCAAGACATGCGTTCAGCAATGTGCTTAACCCTAGAAGAAATGGGTCAAGTAACAGAAGTTCATCATCATGAAGTTGCAACTGCAGGCCAATGTGAAATCGGCGTAAAATTTAACACACTAGTTAAAAAAGCTGATGAAGTTTTGGGTCTTAAATACGTAGTTGCAAACATTGCCCATGCTTATGGCAAAACAGCGACTTTTATGCCTAAACCAATAGTGGGTGATAACGGTAGCGGTATGCACGTTCATCAATCATTAGCTAAAGACGGTAAAAACTTGTTTACTGGTGATTTATACGGTGGCTTGTCAGAAACTGCCTTGTTTTACATTGGCGGTATCATTAAGCACGCAAGAGCTTTAAATGCCTTTACTAATGCTTCAACTAACAGTTATAAGCGTTTAGTTCCTGGTTTTGAAGCGCCAGTTATGTTGGCTTACTCAGCACGTAACCGTTCTGCTTCAATTCGTATTCCTTTTGTAAACAACCCAAAAGGCCGTCGTATCGAAGTTCGTTTCCCTGATTCAACAGCTAACCCATACTTAGCATTCGCTGCAATGTTGATGGCTGGCTTAGATGGTATTGAAAATAAAATTCATCCTGGCGATGCTATGGATAAAGATTTGTATGATTTACCTGCTGAAGAGGCAAAATTAATTCCACAAGTTTGTCATTCATTTGATCAAGCATTAGATGCTTTAGATGCTGATCGTGATTTCTTGAAAAAAGGTGGTGTTTTCACTGATGATGTAATCGATGGTTACATTGCCTTGAAAATGGAAGAAGTCACTCGTTTACGTATGAGTACTCACCCAGCTGAATACGATATGTATTACAGCTTGTAATATATAGGGCTGTTTCATACAGTCCTAGAGTTACTCTTAA
>QVQD01000009.1 GCA_003584875.1 Methylococcales bacterium | reverse complement strand
GCAAAGCCGATAACAAGATATAGTCGTCTTGGTTTTTTAGACGAAATATCTCCGGTAAGCATTCAAAATTCCCTGATATATCAGGTAGTGGCATAGGCTTGGCATTGTTTGAACGCAAGAACTTCACCGGCGCTTTATCTCGCCGTACCGACCAACCTGAGGCTGTTATCTCTATCCATGTCCAGTTGGCGTCAGTCAGGTCAATCATGACCGTATCATTGAGCCGCGCAGTCCGCACATGTGCCTCATAGCTATTGTCACTGAATAAGACATCCCCTGCTAGACAGTCCAAGACCTTCTTTAACGTTCCAGCAGACACCGGCTTTTGATAGCGTTGACGGTATTGATAGTTTAGAAAGTTTTGATATTCTAGCGAGCAGATCGGCCAGTTCTCTTGGTGTACGCCCTCTAGCGAACTATTGGGAACTGGAAAACTAACGTATTGCCGCTTGACCTCATCTAGCCAAAACTCATGGTCAGCCGTGAGCGCCATGATGTTATTGAAGGTATCTTCACTATCACTTTTTCGGCCTGAGCTAGGCGCACTGCTTACTGGGATTGATAGGGCTTGAGTGATCTCTCGGTTTAAAGCGCTGCTTACCAGTTGCTGCACTTCGTCGTGCGCCAGAGGTGGCTTACAGTCAGTTAGATTTTTCGCCCACACCCCGTCAAATAAGTGCTCGTCGGCTGTGCCATCCCTACGCAGATTGCAGGCTTGCTTGAAGAGATAATCGTTACGTCCTCCAGCAATGACAGCGTCTTGTCCTTCCCGTGCTTTAGTAGAATTTTTGATCAAGTCGATAATCATCGTGGGTAGTGGCCGCAAACGATTAAGCTCGCTATGATCCTCAAAGGAAAAGCCCTTGCTCCAGCCATAGCGTTTCTGATTAAAGTGTAGGCTCGGCGGTACCACGATATAACCACCATCACCGCGAAAATCGATACCTTCCAGCCTACCAATATTGGTGCCTGATCCCACTGCCTGACCACTAGCAGGCTGCGTATAGATTAGATGAAAACCGCCACCGCCGGTATGGGCTTTTAAAGTGGCTTCAGGGATCTGGTCTTTGTATTGCGCGATAAAGCGAACATAGTTTTCGATACCTTGGTTTTTCTGATCGACATCCACGACATACCAACCGGATGCCGCACCAGTAGGTACGCCGATATTAGCCCTTGGGTGTTGGTTCCACCATGTGATAATTTGTTGCCGATCACAAGAGGCATTTTTATGTCCACCTTTGAGTACAGGGTGCTTTCCAGGATGGCTACAGTCTAGCTTTTGGCAGGTACAACTGCCCTTATCGTTAATGCCATGTACAGGAAAGACGGGGATACCGTTGTCGGCATAGCTTAATGCAGATTCTAAAAGACTCATTGTGTTGAACTCCCGTTCAGGTGTTGAATGAACGGTTAGCTTATAACAGTGGCTAGACGTAATGTGTCTAGTTGCGATAATATGTCATAGCTTAATGCCAAGGGTAGACAGAGCACGTCTATCCAGTACCTTACAATGGCACTCCTACTCAAACACAAAACTCAAGCAAAGGTAATTACCGATATGGCCGATTCGATACTCAGGCAATGGAAAATACTGCAACTCATTCCTCGCGCGCCCCGTAGCATCAAAATAGCGGAGATCATGACGAAACTGGCAGAAGATCATGTGGATGTACCGACTTATCGGACTATCCAGCGCGACCTAGATGTCTTAGCCAGCGTGTTCTCGTTATTGAGCAATGATAAACGAGAAAGCGCCTGTCATTGGTTTATGGATGCAGAAAAGTCGGTCATGGAAATACCCAGTATGGAGTCATCAACCGCGCTGGCCTTTTATCTGGCCGAACAACGGCTACAAAGCCAGTTACCGCCTAGTGCCTTGCAACATCTTAAGGCGCATTTCAACACTGTAGTGGTCAAGTTTTTTAAGACACAGAGATAGGATGTTTCATAGCCCTATTGGCTTCATAGTTATTGGGTGAGACATATCCCAATGTAGAATGTAATCGCTGACTATTATAGAAATTAATTATATAGTCGTTGATAT
>QVQD01000010.1 GCA_003584875.1 Methylococcales bacterium | reverse complement strand
TCAAATTAGACAAGAGCCGCAAAATCAAAACACTGCATCCACTGATACAGCCAACAACTTAATACCCCAGCAGCTAGACACTTTAGAAAACAAACGCTTATCATGGCAGGGTGAACTGTATCCAGGACAACCCATGCAGTTAGATATTGTTAAAGAAGATTACCAAGACAAGCAATCATCCACAACATCAGAACAAGAATCTGATGCAGTTTGGCAAACATCTCTAAAACTACAACTGCCTAATTTAGGACAAGTACATGTTAAAATACGCTTACAAGGCGATCATACTCAATTGAGCGTTAATGTTAATGACTCAGCAGCAGCCGCATCTGTTAAATCTGCAGCCGATAGCTTAAGCCAATCTCTTGCTGCTAGTGGAACAGCATTGGACCAAATAACAGTGCAAATTGATGACAAATCCTAGTCCAACCAACAAAATGCGTAACGCAGTGGCTTTGGCTTATCAAGCAAATGGTAAAGCACCTAAAGTTGTTGCAACTGGAAAAGGCTTAATTGCAGAGCAAATTATCGAATTAGCCAAGGAAAACGGGGTTTTTGTGCACGAATCCAAGGAAATGGTTGCACTACTAATGAATGTGGAACTTGATCAAGAAATACCCAGCAATCTATATCGATTGGTGGCAGATCTTTTAGCTTGGCTATACAAAATTGAAGCAGCGACGCCACCAAAATTAAACTAAGAGCAATCTTAAGTTATATAGACATATTCATAATGTCATTATAAGCAACGACCAATTTATTACGCACTTGAATTGAAGCCTGCATTGCAATGCCTGATTTTTGTGAAGCAATCATTACATCTGATAAATTAACCGAATCATCACCTAAAGAAAAACGTTCACTTAGATTCTGCGAGGTCTTTTCTAAGTTATTGACTTGATCAAGATGGCTTTTAAATATTTGGGAAAAATCTACAGCTCCCTGGGTAGGCTCAAGATTATTCACCCCCGGTAACTGAGGAGATTGGACACTAGGCACAGCACCGCGAATCTGCGCAAGCATAGAATCTAATTGACTTTTATCGACTGAAACCATAATCAAACCCTTAATCAAACTTTTGGACGATAATAATGTAACATGCTAAGCAAGCATTAAGACTCTAATAAGCGGGGTATTTTAGGCTTATTTCTAGCCTTCAGTTACAATATTATCAATGATAATATCTTCATTAATAGTGCATAATAGCCTAATCATTCAATTCCTGTTCATTTAACCATGGCAACTGCCCCTGAAGAATCATCCAGCGGATTCAACAATTTTCTGCAAAGCCCCCTAGGTAGCAACCTAGCTCTGGGCGCTGGCATAGCTTTAGTCGCGAGTATTATGATAGCGGTTTGGATGTGGGGACAAAAACCCGACTATCGAATATTACTATCTAATTTTACTGATAAAGATGGTGGATCAATCATTGCTGCATTACAGCAAATGAATGTTCCTTATCAGTACTCAGAAGGTGGAACAGCCATTTTAGTGCCGGCCGAACGTGTTCATGATGCCCGACTAAAGTTAGCTGCTCAAGGCTTACCAAAAGCTGGTAATGCTGGCTTTGAATTAATGGAAAACCAAAAATTAGGTGTATCTCAATTTTTAGAGCAAGCAAACTTTCAACACGCTTTAGAAGGTGAATTGGCACGATCAATCAATTCTATATCTGTAGTCGCATCATCCAGAGTTCATTTAGCAATACCTAAACCAACGGTATTTGTTCGTGAAATACAAAAACCGACTGCCTCAGTATTGCTCAACCTTCATCCCGGCAGAGTATTAGAACCCCAACAAGTTAGGGCAATCGTACATTTAGTATCTAGTAGTGTTCCCGATCTACCTGCTCAAAATGTAACAGTGGTTGATGAAAACGGCAATTTATTATCAGATCAAGCAGATAATGGCCATAACAATAAACTAGACCCTAATCAGCTAAAATATATTCAAGAAATTCAAGAAGGCATAGTTCGCCGCATTGAATCAATATTAACGCCTATGGTAGGTGCTGAAAATGTTCGAGCTGAAGCCTCAGCTGAAATTGACTTTTCTCATACTGAACAGGCGGCAGAAAAATATACCCCCAATAACAAAC
>QVQD01000223.1 GCA_003584875.1 Methylococcales bacterium | reverse complement strand
AACTATATTACCAATATATGATATAATAAGTGCATGAAAACTGAGCCTAACTTCATAAAAAGCGTGCACTTATGATACGAATACATAGCCAAAACCAACTTACTATAGAAGGGTTTGAATCGCCTTTTGAGCGAACCATGGATAAAAACAATCGCTGGGTAAAATTAAGCGCTTGTATTCCTTGGGACGCATTTGCTGATGCTTATTATCAGAGTTTTAATACTAGAACTGGACGTCCAGCAAAAGATGCAAGATTGGTTATCGGTGCCGTTATCATCAAACATAAGCTCAAGCTTAGTGATGAAGAAACTGTTGCACAAATTCAGGAAAACCCCTATTTACAATACTTTTGCGGCTTAAAAGGCTTTTCTATCAAAGCGCCATTTGCTCCATCATTATTGGTTGAGATACGAAAACGCATGGGTATTGATGTTTTTGAGCAATTGCACCAATCGATCATCAATCAATTAGAGCGCCGAACCCCAACAACCGCTCCAGCAACAGATGAAGCAAGCGCAACGTCTGAATTGACTGACCCTGTCAGCGGTTCTGATGCCTCTACTGAGACTACAGTAGATGACACTGATTCTGAGGACATTGGCGAGGAGAAACAACAAGTTATCACTCATCAAGGTCGTCTAATATTGGATGCAACCGTCGCAGAGCAGACTATTCGCTTTCCCACCGATTTAAGCTTACTCAACGAAAGTCGTGAAATTAGCGAGCGCCTGATTGATGAACTCTATGCGCTTAGCTCACTGACTAAAAAACCCAGAACTTATCGTAAAATCGCCCGAAAAGCTTATCTGGCTATCGTGAAACTACGCCGACCTGGAGCAAAAAAAATACGTAGAGGCATCAAAGAGCAACTTCAGTATCTGCAGCGCAATTTTGCTACGGTGGAAGCCTTGTTAAATGGGCTGCCGAGTCGAGCTATTCCATTGAGCCCAAAACAGCTAAAACAATATTGGGTGATTCAACATGTCTACAGCCAACAAGAAGAGATGTATCGCACCAAGAGTCATCGCTGTGATGACCGAATTGTTAGCATCCATCAACCGCATGTACGACCTATTATTCGTGGAAAACTCAATAAATCAGTTGAGTTTGGTGCCAAAATAAGTGTGAGCTTGACACCACAAGGTCTTGCCAAAGTCGATCATCTGCGCTGGGATGCCTTCAATGAAGGTAGCGATCTCGAAAGCCAAGTCGAAGCTTATAAGCGGCGCTACGGCTTTTATCCAGAAGCCGTCGCGGCTGATCCACTCTACGGTAATCAGAAAAATAGAGCTTATCTTAAAAACAAGGGCATCCGCTATGCAGGAAAAGCCTTGGGGCGTCCTAAAAAGCACACCGAACAAAACAGAGAACAACTTAAGCAAGAAAAACAACAGCGCCAAGCCGATTATCGACAACGTATTCCGATTGAAGGTAAATTTGGTCAAGGAAAGCGTGCTTATGGACTCAACCAGATTCAAGCTAAAACAGCCTGCACCTCTGAAGCGTGGATAAATAGTATCTTCTTCGTCATGAACTTGCTGGTACTGCTCCGGCATTTTTTTGTGCCTGCAATTGTTCTACGCTATACCAACAAATTCTTCAAATTTTTAGTTGAAAAGGCAATTCGGAACATTACATCGTCGGTCAAGTTAAGCACTAATCGTTATTCGATTGTGGGCTTCTGAGTTTTTGAGTGAACTCTAAATATGGCTGCGAAAACAGCAACTTAAACTATTGTCGTGGGGCATATTTTTTGGTAAGGTCTGAGTTAGTCCAAGTAAGGATATATAGCATGATTTTTAAATTGAGTCGCTACTGAGACTGTGAAAGTATTCTTTTTATTTCCCCCTCTTTAGCAAAGAGGGGCTAGGGGAGATTTGGTCTGTTAAAAATAATCATAAAATATTAGTTAGCCTATAATTTTAAAAAATCCCCCTCAGTCCCCCTTTTACAAAGGGGGAAGCTAAAATCATTATACTTTCACAGTCTCTAAAGGTTTAACGATAGCTTTTTAAGCTACCTCAGTCCCATGCTTTCACAATGTTTCTTGCGATCGGCGAAAGTTCATCCAGTGCCTTTATATTTTCAAGGGCAATAGCTCTAAAATTATCAGACAATCTAATC
>QVQD01000011.1 GCA_003584875.1 Methylococcales bacterium | reverse complement strand
AGGTCGGGTTAGCGAAGCGTAACCCGACATTTCAAAGGTAATCTTGTCGGGTTACGCTATCGCTAACCCGACCTACAATTACAACAATGACTCATGTATTTATTTACAGGCATAAATGCCTGGAGCATTACGTAAATAACCTTTGTAGTCCATGCCATAACCGAATAAATATCGGTTTTCTAGGTTAAGGCCGATAAAGTCAGCTTGTATAGGTTTGCTTTGTTCTAGTAATTTATTGACTAATACTGCGCTATAGATAGCAGTTGCGCCCTGTGCTAAACAATAATCATAGATAGCTGCGAGGGTGATGCCTTCGTCTAATATATCATCAACAATCAAAATGGTTCTGTTTTTAACTGAACTTTGTGGGGTATTTGTCCACTTTATAGCGCCACCACTGGTTTGATTATCATAGCGACTGGCGTTAATGCTGTCTAAAGTTAGTGCGATAGTGAGCTTTGGTAATAATTGGCCTGTAAAGACTAAGCCGCCATTCATCACGCATAGTACTAGCGGATTGCTATCAGCTAGCTTAGTGTTAATTTGCTCAGCGATTTGAGTGATGGCGGCGGCAATTTCTTGTTCATTAACTAATAGCTCAGCATCCGCTAGAACGCTATTAATTTCTTTAAGCATAGCGTTCTCTATGCTGTTTAATAAGTGCGGCGGTTTCTTGCCATAAGCTAGAGTTCATTAACTCTGTTCTAGCTAAGCGTTTTTGACCTTGCATACTCATGAGGCGTTGCGTTCTAACAGGGTCGTTAGTGACCGGTAACGCCTCAAGTACTTGTTGCGCTGCTGCCGGATTATTACAGACTAACAACATATCACAGCCAGCTTGTTGAGCGCGTTTGGCGCGTTCTGGAAAGTCTCCAGCAAAAGCCGCACCTTCCATGCTTAAGTCATCACTAAAGACTACACCCTTAAAATTTAATTCTTCGCGCAGTATGGTTTGTATCCAAAATTTTGAAAAACCAGCAGGATTAGCATCGATTTGGGTATAAAGCACATGCGCTGGCATGACCGCTTCTAAGCCCTCGTTGATTAATTGTTTAAAGGGTATTAAATCTTTGTTACGAAGGCTTTCTAAGTCACGTTCATCGATAGGCAAGGTTAAATGTGAATCTAAGGCGATAGCGCCATGACCAGGAAAATGCTTGCCAGTGGCCGCCATGCCAGCCGATTTCATGCCTTTTCTAAAAGAACTTGATAGTTGAGTTGCCAGTTCTGCGTCGGTAGAGAAAGATCGATCACCTATAATTTGGCTAACGCCGCAATCAATGTCCAAAACCGGCGCGAAGCTAAAGTCCACACCGACGGCTAATAATTCAGAAGCCATTAACCAACCAGCAGATTCAGCTAATTCAGGAGCACGTGCATAGCTGGCTGCTGGCGGCAAGCGCGTAAAGCCATTTTGAAAGCGCTGTACTCTGCCACCTTCTTGATCGACAGCAATCAATAGCGGCCCTGATCTTACTGCACGTATGCTATCAATCAGCTCAGTCACTTGTTGGGGGTTTTCATAGTTGCGTGCAAACAGAATCACCGCACCTGTGTTGGGATGCTGTAGCTTTTCGTGTTCATGCGGGGCGAGCGTTAAGCCCTCGATGTCCAGCATGACAGGGCCTATGTTTGATTGATAGCTCATAGTGATTAGGTTTGTATGGCGTTAGGTTGAAGAGTTGGCTTGGTTTTGAGGTTTTATATTCATTGTCAGCTATAGATATTACTTTAAATCGTTAGCGTTTGTGCTTATTTTATTTTGGTTTTATTAATTCCCACATCAACCTCACTCCCCCCAGTTAAGAAATATTTAACCTTATTGTAGGCCGGAATAAGGCTTTACTAGCGTCAGCGAGTAAAGCGTTTCCGGCATTCATACCGATCGTGTGCCGGAAACGCAACCTTGCGCTACGCTTAGCTTGTCTTATTCCGGCCTACAAAGTTAAGGGCGCTCCACTTGAGAACGATAGTTTGTTAATGTGAACATTTAAAAAGAAGGCAATTAATGCACTTATTCAAGGTTTTGTTTAGCTTAAGTTTTGTAATAATCGAGTGAAATTTAATTCCCTTTAATTTTATATGCCTAACATACAATATTTAGCAAGCAAGCAAGCAAGCAAGCAAGCAAGCAAGCAAGCAAGCAAGCAAGCAAGCAAGCAAGC
>QVQD01000108.1 GCA_003584875.1 Methylococcales bacterium | reverse complement strand
CGAATCACTAACCACAGTTAAGCATTTGTAGGGGCGAATTCATTCGCCACGTAAAAACATAATAATGTACTGGGCGAATGAATTCGCCCCTACAATCGAAACGTTTAGATGTTTAAATAACTTTGAAACGTATGTAATGGGGTTATAAACCCCGTTACACTTTGCGAAACGACTGATGCCTTAGAGGATGAATCGCCAAAGTGGGTTAATTTCTGGGTCGATTTAAGTGGGAACGCTGAGCCCTAGCTCCGAATCACTAACCACAGTTAAGCATTTGTAGGGGCGACAGATTCGCCACGTAAAACATACTAATGTACTGGGCGAATTTGTCGCCCCTACAATTAATACTAATGCCAGTCACACTTTGGTCGATACACTAGCACTTATCCACCCTACAGATAAATCCTTGCCATGCGGCGCCAATAATAACCGCTATGCGCTCTGCCATCCCACACAGGCATCTGATGGTTAATGTCTTTTTGCGATAAGATTGAACTTAACTGTTCATTATTGTGCAAAAAAGGATCTTCCTTACCGATCACAAAAGTAATATCCATGGCTCGTAAATGACCTAATCGCCATTCACAATCCATATTTGGCAAAAAATGGGTGGGGGTATGAAAATAAATATCCTCGCTGTAATAACCATCAAATAGATCATTAAAATGCTCTACATTTAAAGTTAGATCATAACGCCCCGAGAAGGCGACTAGCTTTTTAAACAAATGCGGATAACGAAAGACGATATTAGCGGCATGAAAAGCGCCTAAACTTAAGCCATGAGAAATCACACAGTCATGTGGATTCTTAGTGTGCATAAACGGTAAAACTTCATTAAGTATATATTCTTCAAATTCGCCATGACGTTGAATACGACCCGAAGGATGCGCCCAGTCGCAGTAAAAACTTTCAGTATCAATACTATCAACACAATAAAGCTGTAAATGACCTTGCTCTAGCTTGTCTTTTAAAACATTCACCATGCCTAGTTTTTCGTACTCATAAAAGCGTCCTCGGCGCGATGGAAATATTAAAACTTTAGCACCAGCATGACCAAAAACCAGCAACTCCATATCCCTTTGTAAGCGCTCACTCCACCATCGATGATATTCGCGGTTCATCATAGTTCCTGTCATTAGATAAGTTAGTTAGGGGATAAGTGTAGAAAAGAAACGATCGAGTTCAGCAAGTAACTCAGTTTCTTGCTGAGCTTGATTGGCATAATTATGATGCCCTGCCTCAAGCATAAATATGTGCTTTTCGCTGGCTAAGGCATTGTAGATAGCAAACTGACCAGGAGGAGCAACGCAAGGATCATAAAGAGCCAAGGCACAATGCATAGGCTGAACGATACGTTTAGCAGCGATGGCGGCATCGTAATAACGCAACACTTTGAGCGTTTGTTTTTTATGCTGACAATAATATTGCTGTACGCTGTAGGCACTGCCCTTGCTATAAAGTTTTATGCGTAAGGGTTGCTGACCAAAGGTCGGAACATTGAGATGAGCCTTGCTAATGCGTGACTCATTAGCCATGGCTAAAGCGCCAATTCCACCCGCAAAACTGATACCTAAATAACCTAAATGACCGGCCGTTTGTGGAAATAAAATCAACATGACACTAACAGAAACCCACACATCTTCAACGCAGCCACCGAGTACATAAGCTTCTTTCTGATCGATGTTATGTAATACGTGCCAGTAAGGTTCAGAAGAAAAAGGTGCTTGGGCACTGAGGGCTAAACCGCGAAAACAAGGAAACAATAACGCCGACTCTTTAAAGGGCAGATGATAATCTGGCTCATCACGACCACCATAACCGTGCCCAATAATAAAGCCCCGTTTAACGATGCCAGACGTCGGCACCAATAACCAAGCTTTAATTGTTATGTTATTAGTCGAGGGATAAGACAGCTTAAACACACGCCAGCCCAATTTATCTTTATGAACAAGTTTAATCTGTGGCTTAGGAATAAGACTTAAAGCGTTTTGATAACGTGATTGCCAAAAGCTATCAAAATCTTTAGGCTCTTTAGGCGCTGTTACCGCCAATAATTGAGCTAATGAATAACCATAGCTGGGATCAAAATTATAGTCAGATACAAAATCCATAAACGCTTCGTTGATATCACTTTTATAAAAAGCAATTTATAACATAAAAACCATAACAGGATTATGTAAAGCACTGACAAATTTGTAAGATGATTTTAGATTTTGGTATGGCTTTCGTGGGGGTGTATTACATACACCCTTATAAATAGGCTTTATAATTTACAATATTCTAACTAAGCGTATAA
>QVQD01000012.1 GCA_003584875.1 Methylococcales bacterium | reverse complement strand
ATATTTAAAAAAAGGAGAGTTTCGTGCAGGGTATAGACCTGAAAATAGATGATATTTAAGGACTTGACTTATCTATGACAGGTCGGGTTAGCGATGGCGTAACCCGACTCTTTGTCAGGGTGTGTCGGGTTACGGCTAGCGCCTAACCCGACCTACGCAAGCGATTTGTCCCTAGTTAAACTGATAGCCTATCTCTAGGAAGGCTGTTGGCGTAGATTTTTATACATGAATCTCTCAAACGTTTGATATTGCAATTATCTTTGAAAGATCACCGAAGAAACAGGCCTGTTTTTGGTTATATAGCGCCGTTTAGGTGCGTAGAATCATGGTTTAAAAGTGGATGTTTTACATTCTAACTTATTGATGTATTTAGCTGGACTTAATAGTTAATTCTTTCATGCCCTTCATCCTTTTGATAGAATAATTTATGAAACATCAAATCTCGCCACAAATTGACTGCGTTTTTAAAGCCTTATTAGGATCTGAGGATAATCTTAACCTATTGGTACATTTTCTTAATGCCATTATAGGTTCGGAACTAACCGCACCTTTAGCGACGGTCGATATTCTGAATCCTTATAACGATAAAGAATACCTTGAAGATAAACTCAGTATTGTGGATGTTAAAGCTCGTGATAGTTCCGGTAATATTTATCAAATTGAAATACAGCTGGTTAACTTTGCCAATATTAAGGAGCGAATACTCTACAACTGGGCCGATATTTATAGCCAACAACTTCAAAATGGTGAAGGTTATTATCAATTAAGACCGACCTACTCCATCTGGTTGTTGGCAGAAAGCCTAATTAAAGAAGATACAGACTACATTCATACCTATAAATTACGCGATCATAAAGGTAGAGCGCTTAATAATCACTGCGGGATTTGGTTATTAGAACTGCAAAAGTTTAGTGAAACCCAGATAGAGAATGAACAACAACGTTGGATTAAGTTTTTTAAAGAGGGCGAGCAGTTAAATGATGAGACTGACTTACCAGACTGGATGGCAACGACCGAGATGAAACAAGCTATGAAGACACTTAAACAATTTTCAGATAAAGACCGTGATTACCATGCTTATCAAGCAAGGCAAAACTTTATTAGAGAACAACTGACGATTCAGCATGAACTCGATGAAGAAAGAAAAGCTAAAGCGGAAGCGATTCAACAAAAAGATATTGCATTAAAAGATAAAGCAGCAGCCTTACAACGAGAACAAGCGGCATTAGAAGAACTTGCAAGTCTTAAAGCATTACTAGCAAAAAATAACCGACATTAAACATCAATAATTATTTATGCCGGAAAAAGAGAAATGGCTAGATGCATTTCTTTTTGACTCGTTCAATAAAAAGAATGCAAATTTTGTAAAATCTGAACAGATCTAATTTCTTTCAAATCATCGCTAAAATCAATATTTACCAGTTTTCCATTCTGCAAACCGAGTTCTTGGGCTGTTTGCCGCTTATAGACGGCTACCAACTTAACACGCAAGCACCCTTCAAAATGCCTTAATTTTTAAGATAAAGTCAGATAGTATTAACGCTTAAAATAAAGTTTACGCTGATCAAGATATACTTTATGGCAATCGGAAATTTAGTAAAGCGTGACTCTCTCTCATTTCGTAAAACAAAAATAGCTAATAAATAGACACTATAATAAAAGCATGAAAACCCTACTCGCCAGTCCATCACTACTCTATTTAACCATCGGCGTTACCGGTCATAGGGATATACCTCCTGAAGATGAGGTGATTCTTAAGCCTGTTATTAAATCGCGGCTATTAAATTTACAAGCCAGCTATCAAGAGACACCTTTGCTGTTGTTATCAGGATTGGCAGAAGGAGCAGATCGTTTAGTGGTTGAAGTCGCTTATGAGATAGGTATTGCTTTTGCAGCAATTTTGCCTTTACCTAAAGAAAATTATGCGACTGATTTTACTGAAACTAGCTCTAAGCAAGATTTTTATAACTGGCTCGATAAGGCACTTTGGGTTGAAACCTTAACGAACAAAACGTCAGAAGGGCTAAGCAGTTTCCCACGTAATGACTGTTATGAACAATTAGGCTTTTATTTAACCAAACATTCTAATGTGCTGCTGGCGCTTTGGGATGGTGACAAACAAGAAAAAACTGGTGGCACGGCTCAAGTGCTGCGTTATTTTTTACAAGGCCTTACCGGTAAAGCTCAAGATAAAGCCTCTGTCTTAAATTTACCCAGCTATCGTCCAGTAGAACATATTTTAACTAGACGTTTGTCTCAATCGATGGCAATTAGTAATGAACAACTGGGCTCTGTTGCAACACTCTGGC
>QVQD01000093.1 GCA_003584875.1 Methylococcales bacterium | reverse complement strand
TTCTGCTCGGTTTGATGTTCTTCTGCGCGGTTTGATGTTCTTCTGCTCAGCTTGATATTCTTTTGCTCAGTTTGATATTCTTCTGCTCAGTTTGATGTTCTTCTGCGCGGTTTGATGTTCTTCTGCTCAAAAGAATAGTCTAGTCGCTTGCTCATCTCTCTATAGCCGAATAGGTCTAAAATACGATCTGCTAGGAAATAAAATCAGCTAACTAAGTTATCAAGCAAAGTTGCTAAAGGAATAAATCACCTAAAAGGCCAATAAACTGAAAAATGACAGTAAAAACAGAGACCATTTTAAATTAAGCTGTAGCGATTTAAATGGAATAAGATTAAAACAATCTAGTGATATACCTAAGTTTTTTTGAAGTATTACACAAAGAAAATTAATAAACAAACTATTTATGCAACTGATTTAAAATGTAGCAAGCCTAGCATTAATTCATAGCTTCAATACAGCAAGCCCGGTAGGTTGGGGTGAAGCAACGCGAACCCCAACAAGTTGCGTGTTGCGTTGGGGTTCGTTATCACTCACCCCAACCTACGGGCTGTCTATCAGCACCCAAAAACCTCGATTCCGTGTTACTCCTTCGAGGCTACTTACTGTCGCAAAACATCGCTACGACTTACGAACTTGTTTGCCAAAACAGGAAATAACATGTCTAATGTTTTTTACGAGTATTTCTTCGGCCTTAGCTTATGATCCCTACTGAAATTCACACTGAAATTATGCATCGCTTGGCTAAAACCGAACGCGAAGAAGGCGTTCGCATTTTGCTGGCTATTGAATCAGGAAGTCGCGCATGGGGCTTTGCTTCTGCCAATAGCGACTTTGATGTGCGATTTATTTATTCACGTCCAGCGGATTGGTATCTTGCGGTTGATATTGAAGAGCGGCGTGATGTTATTGAATATAACATCATAGATGATATTGATCTTAATGGCTGGGATATAAGAAAGGCGCTGCGCCTGTTTAAGAAATCGAATCCTACTTTTGTAGAGTGGCTGCAATCGCCTTTCAAATACATGGAGGTCGGGACATTTGCTGAAAGTGCCAGACAGCTGTTGCCTTTAGTGTATTCGTGCGAAAGCGGGATTTACCATTACCGCAGTATGGCAAAAACAAATTATCGTAGTTATTTAAGTGCTGACTTAGTTCCCATCAAGAAATATTTTTATGTGCTGCGCCCTTTGTTATCGGTACGCTGGCTTGAGCGCTATGGCAGCGCTGCGCCTATTGAATTTTCAAAATTACTACATTTGATTGAAGATAAAACACAGCTATTAGCTGATATAGAAATACTGCTTCAAAAGAAAAGTGTAGCGCTGGAGTTGGAGCATTCCAAACCTGTGGCAAGCATAAATGCCTTTATCGAAGCCGAATTGGAGCGACTAAAATCTATGGTTCCACTACGTGAGCAAAATCTGGAGACACTTTCCCAGCTTAATGCGTTATTTGTTGCTACGTTACGCGAGCCTTGGATTAACTGAAGACGCCACCCAATAACCCGCAATCTGTAAGCCCAACAAGTTGCGTGTTGCGTTGGGGTTCGTTATCACTCACCCCAACCTACGGGCCACGGACTATAAGTACACGCAAAACAGCACCTTGAACAACTGATTTTAGGAGAAATAACATGACCGTGAAAGCACAACTGATTGCAGAGATTGAAGAGATTGATAATCCAATTGCATTGGTACAGATTTTTGAAATCATGCAGTTAATCAAACAGAATATAACAAAAAATAATACTTTATTATCTAAGTTCGCAGGTTGCCTTAGTGATGAAGATGCCCAAGACATGAGAAGTATTGTTAATAATGAGTTTAATGCTATCGAGGGTGAATGGTGAATGAAAAAATCGCCCTTGACACCAATATTGTGATAGATATTTTTAACAACAAGAAAAATATTATTACGATATTAAACAGTTATCAAACTATCTATTTGCCTATTACGGTATGCGGTGAGTTATTATTTGGCGCAAAAAACTCGGCTAAATATCAAGAAAATGAACAGAAATGTCACGCTTTTATCAGTAACTGTAATCTATTAAATATCAATGAACTCATTGCCGAAGAATATGCAAAAACACGCAATGAACTAAAGAAAAAAGGCAGACCTATTCCAGAAAATGATATTTGGATTGCTGCAACCTGTATAGTTAATAATGTCCCATTATTAACTTTCGATTCTGATTTTAATCATGTTAATGACTTAACAATCATTAACCCCAATGGATAAAAACCAAGCAAGCCCAGTAGGTTGGGGTGAAGCAACGCGAACCCCAACAAGTTGCGTGTTGCGTTGGGGTTCGTTATCAC
>QVQD01000126.1 GCA_003584875.1 Methylococcales bacterium | reverse complement strand
CCCAACCCCAGGAGATTGGTTTAATGCTGGACGTCAGCCGTCGTTAATGCTAAAAACTTAACTCCCTACAATACTAAAGCAAAAAATGTTATTTTGTTTGTTGGTGATGGTATGGGTATTTCTACCATTACTGCTTCACGTATTTATGACGGTCAATCAAAAGGCGGAAAAGGCGAAGAAAATTCTTTAGTATTCGAATATGCTCCTTATTTAGCACTTTCTAAGACTTATAGTGTAGATCAACAAACTCCTGACTCTGCACCCACCATGACAGCCATGGTTACAGGTATTAAAACGATAGGTGATTCACTTTCTGTTAATCAATATGTTGCTCATAGTGAGCCTAATGCTAATGTCGTTGAGGCCAATAAACTCACTACTATTTTAGAGCAAGCCAAATTAAATGGTTTATCTGCTGGTGTTGTTTCTACAGCTCGTATTACTCATGCTACGCCTGCTGCAACTTACGCGCATACAGCTAACCGTGATTGGGAAGCTGATTCAAATAGAGATGCTGGCGCCACTGTACCTGACATCGCTGCACAATTAGTTGATTTCAATATCACCGGCGGCATTGATGTTGCGTTAGGTGGTGGTCGCACCTACTTTCTTCCTAATACCGTTACTGATCCTGAATATGGCGTTGCAGGCAAACGTAAAGATGGACGTAATTTAACAACTGATTGGTTGAAAAAAACGAATTCAAAATATGTTTGGAATAAAACTGATTTTGATGCAATAGACCCTAACTCGACTGATCACTTACTTGGCTTGTTTGAACCATCTCATGTTCATTTTGAAGCAGATCGCTTAACGCATGATAAAGCTGGCGAACCTTCACTAACAGAAATGACAACTAAAGCCATCGATATTCTGAAAAAGAATCCGAACGGTTATTTCTTGATGGTTGAAGGTGGTCGTATAGATCACGCTCACCATCTTGGAAATGCTTATAGAGCATTGTCTGATACTCAGCAATTGTCAGCTGCTGTATTAGCAGCTGTTCAAAGAACTAGTCCAAAAGATACTCTAATCATAGTGACAGCTGACCATAGCCATGTATTTACTATTGGTGGTTATCCACAACGAGGTAATCCTATCTTAGGCTTAACTCAAGGTGTTGGAGCAAAAACTCCAGATTTAGACTTGTTAGGATTGCCCTATACCACGCTCAACTATGCTAACGGTTCAGGCTACACTGGCGCTTCTAATGCTCAAGCTGCTGGCTCAAAAACATTTGGCGCTAAAGATGGCGCATGGGCATCGGGTAGTGAAGGCCATAGCCCTTCTTCTTATTCAGCTGCAAATGGTCGACCAACACTAACAAATGCTTTGGTACAAGATCCAAACTATCTACAAGAAGCAATTGTTCCACTTAATCAAGAAACGCATGGGGGTGAAGATGTCGCTATTTTTGCCTACGGCCCTCAAGCACATTTGTTTCATGGCATAATGGAACAAAATGTGATCTATCATGTAATGTCTGAAGCACTGGGATTTGCAAAGTAATAGGAATTCATATTAAGAATAGCCATATTACTATAGCAAACAGTGTTTGCTGGTTTTAACGAAAAGGGATACTCGTATCCCTTTTTTTATTTGATCCTGAATTGAATGCACCATGAAAATAACTAATTTCTTTAAACTATTATTTGGTCTAATTATTTTTTGTTTTTCGGCATCTAGCTTCTCCGATAACAGCCCTCAACAATCAACAGATATTGCTTGCAGATATGAAACAAAAGTAATTCCTAATAAAAAATCCAATAAACCAAGTATCAATGCTTGGTACTTTTGGCGCTCACCCAATATGATACAAACGCAAGATGCAAATGGCGATCGTGGTGAAATATGGCTACGAACGATCAAGGATAGCGTTCAATACCGCAAACTTTATATTTCAGATAAAACGGCTGTTGAATACATGCCAGCAGACATGCCAACCAATAACATAGATTTTAATTGGGACAAGCTTTCCAATATGATTAGTCAGTCAGAACTAGACTCAATGAAATTGGTTAAAAAAACCCATGTAATGAACCGTAACGCACAAGTATATAGAGGAAAAATAGGTGCGCAGTCTATAGAAGTGACATGGCTAATGGAAGAGAAATTGCCAGCAAGTATTATAAAAAAAGATAAACTCGAAACTATTGAGCTTCATCTTATTGAAATAGCAGCGCTTTCAGTCGCTCAACAGAAACCATTAACTATTGAAGAAATCTCGAACTATAGGCATATAGATGCCACAGATTTTGGCGATATGGAACATGATCCATTCGTTGTAAAAATAATGGCTGAAAATGGTCACCACCATGATTAAACTAATCGCGTCGTAATTCCTGTTGGACTGCCGGAAACAAGTTGCCAAGGATGGCAATATGTTGCATCGTTAAAGT
>QVQD01000212.1 GCA_003584875.1 Methylococcales bacterium | reverse complement strand
AATTCGGAACATTACATCGTCGGTCAAGTTAAGCACTAATCGTTATTCGATTGTGGGCTTCTGAGTTTTTGAGTGAACTCTACTTAAAATCTTAGTTTCATCACCTGCGGCAATTCTTTCTACATAAGCGGCTAAGTGTCGGAAGGGTATCTCAACTATTTTTTCTTGATCATGCATCACCGAAATAGCGGTATGCCCGCCATCGCTTGCCGCTATGACAGCACTTTCTAAAGCATCTATGGCCGCGTTAGCCTCAATCAATGATACATCAGGCGTTATGAAGTAGGAATTACCTGTCATTTTAGAAACAACATTCCGATAAAAGGGTATTTTTTCTATAGGTGAAAAGCGTGCAAAGTCATAAGTGACATGAATAGTTTTCATAATATCTCTACTAGGGTTAAGGGTTAAAAAGCTAAAGGGGTGTTACGTTGAACTAAAATAAAAACGCTTACATGGATCTATCGGCCGCTTCAAGCTTGAGTAGGCCTATACATGCTTGAAGCGGCCGATTCAAACATGAGTTCGCCTGTACACGCTTGCATAAGCGAATTTAGACTTGAGTACATTAAACGCATGTATGAATCAGCGGCTTCAGGCTTAAGCACGACTAACACAGACATGAATAAGCCTATGCAATCTTGATCACTTCAAACGCGCGTCTGAATCAGCTGATTCAGACGCGCGCACTTCAGACACCTCTCTGAATCAGCATATGCAGCTATGAGTTCATCAGACGCATGATTGAATCAGTGGGTACAAAGGTGAATACGTTGTGGAAATATTTAATACGGTGTAAGTTGTTTAAGATAAAAGTGAGATAATATCTAAACAGGCTTGTGAAATCTGCTTTAAATCGACTGAATAGTTCAAGTAAATTAATTACTTGTCTTGAAGTATTACATAGACACAAACTTGAAACAATGCGTATTAATACGGACTAGTTTTATTAATTTTATTGGCGATGATAGCAAAAGGCACTTAAATCATGGCTATACAATCAAGTCACCTTTAACATAAGCTCCCCTCATCAGCATAAAAATGAACATAAAACAGCTCACTTTCTTATTTTTTATCAGCTTATTGGTCTCTGCTTGCAACTCGCCTATAGAATATTGCTCTACATCAGAAACAGAACTAGCGCTGGATAACTTTCTAACTGAACAAGTTATTCAATTAACTTCGAATAAAAAAAATGACCATTACGATGGAGCAACTATTTTCGGCGCAGTAAAAATCAAAGCAACCTTGGCTCAAATTCGTATTAATCTTGAAAATATTAAGAAAGTAAAACAAGATTCAGAGGGACATAAAAGCAGTTGCTCTGCACAATTAAAAATTACCGTACCACCGCCTATGCTATCCGACGTAGATTTAGTTCGGGATACACTACATCAAATAAGAATTGTTCCGTACGCAAAAGAATTACAGATTGATAATGGCAATAATATATTTTTACAGAATATCGATTATTCAGTACTGGCGACTAAAGGCCAAAAATCGCCGTCCGTGCAATTTGAAAGTAGTTCTTTTACACATCTCTTAGATGAAATCGTCACTGCAGTGCTATTAAAACCAACGTTAGCACTTAAAGCTGCAGGAGCTACTGGCATCACTGAACCACTCATACCTATTATTACAGGAACAGTAAAACCTGAAGTTAATATAGAAAAAACAAATAGCGTTTCTGATATAGAAAACACCAGTCCTCCAAAACAAGACCTACCGATAGCAAAACCAGTTGAATTAGAGCCCAAAAAGTTACCAGTCCCTCAAGAAGTAACAAAAACCAGTCTTGTCGAAGCGCCCGTTAAACTAGCCACCCCAAGTTTTAATTGCAGTATAGCAACCAAGCCTACTGATATTACTATTTGTAATACAGCCAAATTAGCGCACTTAGATAATGAAAACATGCAGCTATATAAAAATGCCAGGGCTACTGATCCTGTCGTAACCAAAGATATTTGGTTCGCTTCAATAAAAGCTAAATATGCTTGTAAAACAACAGTAGATTGCATAGCCGATGTCTATAAAAAATCAATGCGGGATTATGATTGCGTGGCAAATAAAGGCAAGGCTGGTTGTAATGTTGATATGCTAAAGCACTAGCAATACCGAGCGAAGGCTCAGCACTCCCACAAAAAACATCCTAAAGAATGGTTTTCAAAATGTGCAGTGCAATAAAGTTAAGCTTTTGTAGGGGCGACAAATTCGCCCTGTATCCTTGACTTTTGAATTACTGGGCGAATTTGTCGCCCCTACAGGTTTTTTTAATCCTTAACTAAACTGTGGAGCAGTTCTGAATTAACGTAGGTCGGGTTATGGTAGTGACGCGAAACAGGAAAAAGATAAAATAAAGACAAGGCTGGTTGTAATGTTGACATGCTAAAGCACTAACAATACCGAGCGAAGGCTCAGCACTCCCACAAAAAACATCCTAAAGAATGGTTTTCAAACTGTGCAGTGCAATAAAGTTAAGCTTTTGTAGGGGCGA
>QVQD01000210.1 GCA_003584875.1 Methylococcales bacterium | reverse complement strand
CCTATATAGATAACTGCAAAAACATTTGTAACGATTAATACTTTTTTAATAAAATAAGACTTCTTCCCGGCCTCCCTCTAATGACATGTTATACTATTTAACTGACATTAATTTCGAAGCTATAACTAATTAAAAAACTCACATTAGACCAACACCCTCTTTGCAATTATTCTCAGCTCAGTGACATAAACCCAATATTTAAAGCTTTATAAATGAGCTCACCCTATTAACTTTACCTTATGTTTACTCCATCAATGACCTACTGATTAGAGACTGTCAAAAACTAAACTCAATATAATAATGATTACAGATAAACAAAAAATAGAAATAGCTATCAGCTTTATGCAGCTGCATCCAACAACCGTTTCAGCATGGTCACCTGATAAGGAATATGAATCAGATGATGAACAACACTTGAGCATCTATGACAATCTGATAATGGGCGTATACGGTGATTGTTATGGCATAAATGCGGAATATGATGAAGATGGCGAGTTATTGACAGAAGCTACTGAATTTGAAATTGAAGTGGTGCAATTTGAAACTCCTAATGATCCACCTGAAAAATTCACCTTTGAAATATACACCGAACCGACTGAATTTAGTAAATTTATAGAAGACCATGGCAAAAACGGTAATTGGTAGTATCTTAAAAATTACAATCAACAATTTGAGCTCACCAACTATAGCTATCTAAAGCAGACTCATATAACCTCATAGGGCATAGGTATCTACACAAGTGTCTTATCGGCGTGGAAACGATAAAAATCACCGTAGGGGCGTATGCAATACGCCCAACATCGAAAGTCTTATTTTATAAGGGCGTATGCAATACGCCCCTACGATCTTCACCAAAATGTTAACGTTCGCGCGCGGGAATGCTAACAATTATTTGTTTAGATACCTATGCTCATAGAGACAGGTCGCGAACTGTCCCTAGATTACGACCTCCCGCCCCCAGAACAAATCTATTAACAACCACCACCCAAATAGGCTTACCTTAGTATTTTTCAATTTTTTTTATGGTTCTCTCTGAGAATAAACCATTTTATTTATACTAAATTATTTTCTTTGCCAAATATCATGTCTAGCTTACAATTATGTATAATTTATCTTACTCAATTAATACTGAAGTAGCTTAATAGAAACATATAAGAATACTTCCATATTACGAACTCAAACTTCAAAAAGCTATCTCTAGAATGCAATATTTATTATTTATGTTACTTAAACTTATCGACGGATATTTATATGTTTGAAATCTCTTTAGTTGAACCGGATGAGTTATTTAATGACACAAAATTGCCCGCTAAACCCATCGTTTTCTTCTTACTTTTAGACTTTCTCAAAGACCTTGCCGACCCAGAAAAAGTTAATACCGAATGGTTAGGTAATATTATCAGTTCAGATAAGGAACTAATTGAGCGTGTCATAAAAGCCGCCAATGCCGTAAACAATTACACCTTAGGTCATGTAAAGGATGTCAATAAAGCCATATCTATCTTGGGCATACAAAATACTTTAAAAGTAATAACAATACATTCATTTAATACTATCGGCATACATAATAATAACTCGGCTTCTGAAATATGGAATCACAGCTTTTATATAGCCATTTTGATTGCTTGTATTTCACGTGATCTTTCAATAGGCGTACACGAGGAAGCCTATCTCTTTGGTTTATTACATGATTGCGGCGCATTACTCATGCATTTATGGTTTGAAGAAGACTATGATGAAACGTTACTGATTGCATCCAGACCAGGCCAATCTTTGATTCATATTGAAAATGACCGTCACAATACAAATCACGCCATAGCTGGAGCAACCTTAGCTAAACACTGGGGGTTTGATGATGTCATTTGCCAAGCCATTAGATATCACCACGATATAGATGCTCTACATTCATCTCAAACAGATATTTCAGACAAATCAAAGAAGTTAATTGCCTTAGGCAATTTAGCCGTGTATTCATCAATTTGGTATGGAGACATTGATTCACCGATTGCGAATAATGAATCCACAGTATTTATTGATAAGTCCTTACAATTTTTGAATATTGGACCTGTGGACCTTGAAAATGGGCTCAACAGGTTAAAAATTCAAATAAACGATATCAGTCAATTCGCTACCATTAAAAGGGATAAATTAACTAACAGCAATAAATCTTACCTTGATTACTATGATAGTCTGACAGGCTTGCCTAATCAGCTAATTTTATACGACAGAGTTCAGCAGGCCATTTTATTTGCCAAACGACACAACAAAATCTTTGCAGTCATCTGCCTAGAACTAATAGAATATCAGTCTATTGTTCAACAGAATGGTCAAAAAATCGCAGACGCAACGATAGTGAGCTTGAGTCAAAAAATTGTAAACTGCGTTCGTAAAACAGATTCTGTAATTCGAATAGAAGACGACCAGTTTATTATTTTATTAAATGAGCTCGATGAAATAGACGCTGTTAAGGCACCACTCAAAAAATTACTAAGTTTACATAATATTGAGGAAGT
>QVQD01000013.1 GCA_003584875.1 Methylococcales bacterium | reverse complement strand
GGTGCCTATTCTGATGGCTATGCCTAATAAGGTGGTTGATGTACCTTTGCTACAAATTACTTAAGCTAGAATGAATATTAATCTATAAAGACGTCAGACAATTGTTTGGCGTCAATTGCTCTATCAAACCAGCGGTCAATATCAGCTACAGGTGCATTAGAAATCAATGCGATAGTCTCAGCAGAGATAGCGCCAAAACGCTTGGCTAAGAGCTTCTGTAGCAATAACATTTCGCCTTCTTGCTTACCTTTTTGCTCACCTTCAGCTATATAGCCGTGAGCCCATTCTTCTAATCTATCTGCTAACATAACTTTTATATCCCCTAGATCATCTATCTTGCCAAATAATTTACTATATTCTGGCTTCTTGTTCAACGTGCCTTTTATCCAAGAAAAGAACATGTGCTTTAAATCAGGCCTATCAGCTAACCAGTCAATGAGTAAATCAATGACACTTACAATGTCACTCGGATCTTTATTGCGTTCCAACCTAAACACAGCTGCTACTAAATTACGTAGGGATGCTAACTCTGAATCAGTATAAACATTCTCATCAATCAACAGATACTTAAGGCTGGGCTTAAACTCTGCCATTGAGCCCGGCACTGCGGGTATCAAATCAGCTACATTAGTCACTGCTGTCCAGTTTTGACTGCCATTATAAAGCACTATAGGCAATATGGGTGGCAAACGACCATCTGGCAAGGCTTTGCCCTGTTTAATCAGATCTTGATATAGCAAACCAATATAGACCATCATTCTAAGCGCCATATACTTATTAACTGTACTTTGGAACTCGATCAATATGTATAAGTAGACCCATTCACCGCCAACCTTAACTCGCCAGACAATATCATCTTCTCGCTGTTTAAAGTTATCACTGACATAAGAGCCCGGCACTTTTTCCAGTGTTGAATAATCCAACGTGTGTAGCCAATCATCCGGTATAAAGCCCATGATTAAATCACGAACTAACTCTGGATTGCTGAATAGAAACTTGTAGCTGCTGTCGTGTATTTTGCTCATGGGCAGATTATAAGCCTAAGTCGTCCTAAGAAGCGTAAATTATTAAATAGCGAGTCACATTAAAAGATGTAATCAGAGTGTTTTTTAGCAAGCACCTCAAGCTGCATCTTAGAATCAGTCATGTGGCCTTAAGGATAAGTGCCCACTAAATTAACATCATCATTTTCCTCAATGGCATAAGATAAAGAATCAAGGGATCCCTTGAGTCCGTCTCCACCCATCAAGGCCGTTAACACAGCGCGTTTATCTTGCACGGCTAGTTCCTGCTGAGAGTCTTTCTTGATCAAGTCATTCCTTAGTTTCACTGCAATCGTACCAGAGGGAACAAGGATATAAACATTGACTGCTTCCGCTTTCTGACCTGTTCTATGCAATCTATCAATAGCTTGCTGGAACACGCCAGGAAATGGACAGACTTCCGCAAAAACCACATGCGAAGATACGTCTTGAAAACCATCGACACCCACACCTCCTGATCGAGGGTTGGCTATGATGAGCTTGCAAGTGGGGTCGTTGATAAACTTCATCTTCTCGCCCTCCCTTTTACTACCTACGGTTTTGCCGTAAAGAGTCGCTGGGTTTAGGTGCTTATAACGTAATTGCAACTTCTCAATTGAAGATTGAAACCACGCATAGATCACCACTTTCTTTCCATCAAGTGTTTCTAGTAAAGCATCCAATTCTACGAGTGCTTCACTCTCTATTACTTGATCTGTAAACTGTTCAGGGTTCAGTACAATTCTCTGTACCCCTTGATATAGGGCAGATTGCTCTGTCATATCCAAGACTCTATCGCCTATTTCTGCGATGCGTTCTTCGACGATACGCTTATAAAGCTCCCGATGGGGTTTGCTTAACGTAACTTGAATCTCGGTAATAAGCCTAGGAGGGAGGTCTGATACATCGGCTTTCTTGATCCTCCTACCTTGTGCAAATAACGATTGGTTGAGTACTGGATAATTTTGATAGCCCAGTACCATTTGAAAGGGTGTACCAATAGCGTAGATACAGTGCATCCTGTCGAACATACGCTTAGAACCATACCTATCGGGTGTAATGATAGCTATCAAGCCGTAAGCGTCCATTACGTTGGTATCTACAGGTGATCCAGTGACTAGCACTACTCCGTTTGATTCCTCCTGTTTACCCGCAAAAATCTTAACGGCATTGTGTAATTGACTTGAGGCTGACTTAACGGCAGTTGCCTCGTCAACCACGACACAAGTGTAACCATGCTGCTCTTTCATTTGCACATGGTAGTCAACAAACATCCGGTAGGACATGATCAATAGGTCAGGCCAGTTCATACCCCATGAGTCGATTAGCTTCTCTCGTTGCTTAGGTGTGCCCTGAAGTATGCCGCAAGAGATATGTTTATCGTAGTTGGGATAAGACCTCGCCAAAGAACCATGGAACTGAGAAGTCAAGATAGGTGGCATGATGTACACTACCTTGTTACCTTGACCTGCTAACCAGAGTCCATAGCCTTGCATTGAAAGAGTCTTGCCGGTTCCGGGCTCTGAGAATATTCCAGATCGAGTGAACCTAGCCATGTGGTTTAAGTCCCCA
>QVQD01000023.1 GCA_003584875.1 Methylococcales bacterium | reverse complement strand
GCCTATTTTTAATATTTAAAAAAAGGAGAGTTTCGTGCAGGGTATAGACCTGAAAATAGATGATATTTAAGGACTTGACTTATCTATGACAGGTCGGGTTAGCGCTAGCGATAGAGACTGTGAAAGTATTATGATTTTAGCTTCCCCCTTTGTAAAAGGGGGACTAAGGGGGATTTGCTGCATTAAAAGTTACGGATATTTTATGATTATTTTTAATGGATCAAATCTCCCCTAACCCCTCTTTGCTAAAGAGGGGAAATAAAACAGTCTCGATCCCAACCTACACGACCCAATTAAGGATTAAAAATCTGTCGCCCCTACAAATGCTTAACTATGAGCATTATCGCCATCCAAAACAACCACCACTAATAAAAACACCCACTATGCTCTCTATGAAATCTTCTTGGAAAAACTGGCAATTACTCACCGATAAAGGTCGGCACATTTGGTCATATAAATCGGACTCAAGAAACATAGACGTACATCTTAAAAACGCCAATAACATTTCTGATGAAGAAATCGCACAACTTGCTTTAGACTTTCAGTTTAATAAAGCTAGCAACCCTAATTCTGGTGATCAAGTTTTCAGGCACGCTGCTGTTAATAAAAAATTTAAAGCATTTGCTGGTGCTATCCCAAAAGCCGAAAATCCTGACGATCAAAACATCACCGATGCGCTGATCAAAGCCATTAATTACTATGTCTGTTTGCAAAGTGATGACGGTCATTGGCCTGGCGATTACGGCGGGCCATTATTTTTGTTACCCGGCTTATTAATAGCAGCCTATATTTCCGACATGCCCTTTCCTATAGCGCATAGTGAAATGATGAAGCTGTATTTATTTAATCATCAAAATCAGGATGCTGGCTGGGGTATGCACATAGAAGGCGAATCGACAATGTTCGGCACCGTCATGCAATATGTGTCTTTACGCTTATTAGGTATCAATCCAGATGATGAGCGCATGACCAAAGCCAGAGCTTGGATCAAAAACAACGGCGGTGCTATCGGTATACCGTCTTGGGGAAAATTCTATCTGGCGATTTTGAATTGTTATGACTGGCGGGGCTTTAACAGTTTATTTCCTGAAATGTGGTTATTTCCGAAATGGCTACCAATACATCCATCACGCTACTGGTGCCATAGTCGCATGGTTTATTTACCCATGGCGTATTGTTATGCACATAGAATTAAAGCACCTGAAAATAAGCTAATCCTATCATTGAGAGAAGAGCTCTATAACGATGACTACGCAAGCATAGCTTGGTCTAAACATCGAAATACTGTTTGCGAAAAAGATTGCTACACCACACCCTCCCCCGTTTTAAAGTGGATGAATTTCTTCACTAATCATTACGAGAGCTTTGCAAATAGCTGGTTAAGAAATAAAGCGACCGACTATCTATTAAAGTATCTAAATGCCGAAGATGCGCAAACCGATTACATCAACATAGGTCCGGTCAATAAAGCCATTAATTCTATTTGTAGCTGGCATGCCTACGGCAAAGACTCGACGCAATTCAAAAAGCACGTAGCACGTTGGTATGATTATTTATGGATAGCTGAAGACGGCATGAAAATGAACGGCTATAACGGCTCACAACTTTGGGATACTGCTTTTGCAAGTCGGGCACTGCTAGAAAGCGACTTAGGTAAACTATTTCCTGAAACCCTTACAAAAAGCTATCGGTTTATTGATCTTTCACAAATCAAAACCGAGCATGCTAGTCATGCCGAGTTCTTTCGGCATCCCATGATCGGCACTTGGCCCTTTTCTACCGCTGAAAATGGCTGGCCAGTAGCAGACTGTACCGCAGAAGGCCTCAGTGCAACTTTAGCCCTACATCAATCGGGCCTAGTAAATCCTGCAATTTCAGAGACTCGTTTACAACTAGCTATAGATTCATTGCTGTCTTATCAAAATCCAGATGGCGGCTGGGCGACTTATGAAGTAACGCGCGCGCCAAAATGGCTAGAGAAACTTAATCCCTCTGAAGTCTTTGCAGATATTATGATTGATTATTCTTGGACCGAATGCACCGCTGCTTGTGTAATTTCTCTCATTGAATTTCAAGAAAGCTACCCTCACTTTAAAAGCCCTGAAATACGCAAAGCTATCAAAACGGGTTTAAACTTTATTTTAAAGCAACAAAAACCAGATGGCTCTTGGTATGGAGGCTGGGCAGTCTGCTTTACTTATGCCAGTTGGTTTGCCATAGAAGCACTCAGCAAGGCTAAAAACAAAGATTATTTTGACGAGGCATTACTCTTAAATAGCATTAATAATGGCTGCGCTTTTTTAATCACCCAACAAAAAACTGATGGGGGTTGGGGCGAGACTTTCGAATCTTGTTCTAAAATGGTTTATACTGAGTCTCAATTTTCCCAAATAGTTAATACTAGTTGGGCTCTATTAGCTCTGATGGCTGCTGATTTTAAAGATAAAAATCTAATTAAATCCGGCATAAGCTTATTGCTGGATAGACAAACAGACATAGGCGACTGGGCACAGGAAAGCATTTCAGGTGTTTTTAATTATAACTGTATGATAACTTATGCCAATTATAGAAATATATTTCCTATTTGGGCTTTAAGCAGATACTACAAAAACATTATATAACTCAATGACAAAGCAACCACTTTGTAAAAACTGGAACTCACAACTTGCCTAATATGAAATCAAAGTTCGATATTTGCATTATTGGAGCAGGCATGGCTGGCGCCACTATCGCCGCCTATTTGGCTCCGAAAG
>QVQD01000024.1 GCA_003584875.1 Methylococcales bacterium | reverse complement strand
GGCTTTAAAGATTGTGATATTTTACGTAAAGACTCTGATTTAAATAATCTACGTAAAATGCCTGAATTTAAAAGAGCATTAGAGCAGCATTCATTATTTTGTTTAAAATTATTTTAAGAAAACAATAAATTTTAATTTAACAAAAGGAAATATAAAGTGATTAATTGTCCAGCATGCAACACCATGGTTCAAGAAGATGCGGCTTTTTGTAATAGCTGCGGGAAGGATTTAAGAAAATCTAATAACTTCGTATCTAAGAACGTTGAAAGTAACAATAGCTTTGAAATTAGTGCAATGACTTGGTTAAAATTCACCTATATTGCTCACATAATAGGCATCATTTTCCCGCTCGGTCATTTGGTCGGTATTATTCTCACTATGCTTAAAAAGAGTGAATCTAAAGGTGATACATTTATTACTGACCACTATTCCTATACCTTTAATACCGCTGTCAAAGGTGCAATTGGGTTTGGGATTTGTATGGTCATTTGGGTAGTAGGAAGTATTGTACTTATTGGGCCATTAATTGGTGGAGCCCTTATGTTTTGTATTTGGGTTTGGACAATCGTTAAATACGTTAAAGGTTGGATGAAATTTGATAATTCACAACCAATAAATACATAAAAATTAATTTTATTGTTTAGTTAGCTAGGTGGGCAACGCTCAATGCCCACCGCTCAGTCGGCAAAAGGTGGGCAAACGATAAAGCTGTTCGTCCACCCTACCTGACTGGGATATTTGCACCAGAATATAGACCATTTAATTGGCGCTTATTAATTCAGTTTATTTAATTAGTCTAAATATTTTTTAACAACCATGCTAAATTTTTTTAAGTTAATATTTATATTATTGGCACTAGTTTCAGAAGTAGCTAATGCCAATCCAGCTAGTCCACCAGTACAGCCATTAGTTAAGATTAATTCTTGTCCTAGTGGTTATTACGGTAGTGGTTCTTACTGTGTTCCTGGCAATAATGCAAAGTTTGCAATTGTACGAAATGGCACATGCCCTTCTGGATATCATGGAAGTGGAAATTACTGCGTTTCAAATAAATAGCTAGGTAGTGTGGGGAACGCTCACTGCCCACCGCTCAATCGGGAGTAGTGGGCAAACGATAAAGCTGTTTGCACACCCTACGTGACTTAATGGTAATGGTTTTAAGCTCGTAGGTTGGGGTGAGTGATAACGAACCCCAACGCAACACGCGATTTGTTGGGGTTCGCTTTGCTTCACCCCAACCTACGAGCTCGATGAAACGTTTTGGAATCGAGGAAATAGGAGCGCTGTAAGTCCTCGATTCCGCTTTGCTACATCGCGGCTACGGATTACCGTCCACCTCAGTTTATATAATAGGATCGAATGATGAAATTAATAAAATGCTTTGTAGTTGTAGGTTTATGCCTTTCACTTTTGGGATGTGGTCATGGCTTTGAAGGCGAATATTCGGCTAAAAGTGCATCACTTGATATCGTCAATGGTTTTGCTAATGCTCTAGGTGTTAACAATGTAGTGGGGTCGCAAAATATAGTGATAGGAGCTGATTATGTTGAATCAGAGGGTAAGAGAGAAAACTATAGCAAAATTTTTGTACGTGAATCGGGTAGTGAAAAATATTTGATATTTAAGTCAGGCGAGAATGAAGAAGCATGGAAGATAGTTGATGATAATACCTTGGTCACTGGAGAAAATTCGATTGCATCAGTGACCTTGAAGCGTATAGACAGCAAAAAATAATTTGATACGGCCTTGATGAGGTAAAACGGAATCGAAGAGGTCGTAGTTGTTGGGTGGTTTTGCGGCAGCAAACTGCGGTACACAGGCAAGATCAAAACATTCGATCAAAAAACATCACGAGGAAGCTTCCAGGTGAGGGTTAGTTTATCACTCCGTTTTTGATGGATTGTTGCTATCGCTCCGAATCCATCCTACGGATTGATCAGCCTTACGGTCGTATGTGATTGATCACAAGGGTGATATAAGTGACTATTATTACTTTAGATGATACGCTTCACATTGAAGTTATTGATGTCAGACACCAGAAAAATGCCTAAGAAACGGTCGTGAAGATTCTAGGTGATTATTTACTGCTTAATAAGCAAGAGCTCTCATTATTTAGCAATTGCGTGTAGTAGATAATTTTTCAGATAAAGACATGGATGCTTTATTTATAGCAAATATAGACATAGCCTAAAAGTATTATCAAAACTAAAGGATTCAACAGATTATGAACAACACACTAAGTGCTGAAATTCCAAACCAACTATGGCAACAGGCACAAACACTTGTGCAGCAGGGATGGGCTAGTAATTTACAGGAAGTTGTTAATGAGGCATTGCGCAGGTATCTAGAGTCTCATCAAGATGTGTTAACTGAGTCTTATATCCAAGATGATGTTAAATGGGGATTGCATGGCGAAGACTGATCATTTATTGATTGTCGCTGACGCAGGGCCTTTAATACATTTAGATGAGCTTTCGGCACTGGATGTATTAAGCGATTATGCCGCTGTGTTGGTTCCAAATGCTGTTTGGCTTGAGGTGCAGCAGCATCGTCCACAAGCCTTACTACAGATAAATGTTAAGTTAATTAGGCAAGCTACACCGATAGTTTCTGACAGAGTAAAAGCGATGGCTGTTTTGTATACATTGCATCATGGTGAGCGCGAAGCTTTAGAGCTGTGTTTAACTCATCCGTTAATTTGTTAATAACAGATGATACTGCTGCAAGACTGGCCGCTAACAGCATGAATATTGCCACCCATGGCACA
>QVQD01000025.1 GCA_003584875.1 Methylococcales bacterium | reverse complement strand
TTAACTCAGTTATTTAACCTGCCAGCTTCCCGAGTAACAGGGCTATTTTGTCTAAAATTTGATCAGTCTAAGGAGATGGTTTTATAGAGTTGTATGTTATTCAAATTGTGATTTATTTGCAGGCCTAGATAATGTCTTATGGCGCTTAATAATCTCCCTAAATATTTCCTTGACAATGGGAAAATCTGTAGTGATTTTTGATAAGTTACGCACATAGCAATGGCAGTCTATATAAAACCGAGTGTTAGCCACGATTTTTTAAATATCAGAGTAAAGTTAATCGTAAGTTGTTGATTTGTGTTGTAGAAAGCAGTTGTATAAAAATTGTACAATTTAAGAAACGCTGCTAAAAATTAGCAAGTTAGGGGCTCTATAAAGGTTTAATACACAGAGTTATCCACAGGATATGGGGATAACTTTTTTAAGCTAAATGCATCAATTAGTTGGCGGGAATAGCTTAGATTTTTATTGAATACAAAGGCACATGAAAAGGAGTCGTATACGCCTAATCTTGAGTGATTAGGCGTTGAGTATCATCGATTAAAACATTAATCCGTCATTAAGATTATCAAAAAGGCACGTCATCATCGTAGGGGTCATCAAAGTTATCATGACTAGCGGCGGCTCTTGCAGGTGTAGATTCACGCACGGTGTTGTCTTGATAGCTTTGTTGCGGTGCTCCGCCTTCGTTACGTCTGCCCACTAAATCAATGATGTTGGCATTAAGTTCTAAGCTGATTTTGGTAGTACCGTCATTGGCACGGTATTCATTTTGGCTAAGTTCGCCGGAGACAAAGACTTGTTGGCCTTTTTTTAAATAATCTTTTAGCGAGCCTTCGGCGCGTTTGCCAAATAAGGCGACACGTATCCATAAGGTTTGTTGTTTGTCACCAAAGCCGATATTGTTAGCGACGGTAACATTTAATATAGCCATGCCCGAAGGTGCGTATCTGACTTCAGCATCTCTGCCGATAGTGCCGGTAAAACTAAAGACGTTGCTCATGAGGTTCTCTGAGGTAAGTGAATAATGGCGTTATTATCTAGTAAAAAAGCTTGATATACCATCACTGAGTCGTTTGATTTTATTTGCTATATTTAGACTTAATTTTGCTTTTGTTTTTTGGCTGTTATTATGCACTTAATCTGGTAATTTTATGTTTGACCGTTTGTGAGCTCATTGTAAGTAATATGATTAAAACATTTTTTCAGCGAACAACTAAAAGTCTCTCTGTGGATATGTCTAGTGTGCTTAAGCAGCGTTATCAACAATTGGTAAATGAGAGCAAACTACAGCATGATGAGACTCAAATGGTTGCTTTGCAGTCCTTACAAGATTTGCTCAATAACTTAGTAGCCCTGGTTAATTATCAGCAACGTTCAGGAGTTACTCATTATTTGTTGCCGACTCCAGCGTCCTGCCCTAGCTTGTATTTATATGGTGAAGTCGGGCGAGGCAAATCGATGTTGATGGCCTTATTTTATGAGGCTTGTCCCTTCCAACAAAAGCGCCGTGTGCATTTTAATGTGTTTATGCTTGAGGCTCATGATTTCATTCATCAATGGCATCAGCAAGCGCATCAAGGCAGTGTTATGCAGGCTTTGGCTAAGAAGATAAGGTCATCAACATTGTTACTCTGTATTGATGAATTTCATGTCACTGACATAGCCGATGCCATGATTATGGAAAGATTGTTTAGTCATTTATTCAATTCGGGTCTTGTTGTAGTAATGACCTCTAATCGACATCCCGATGACTTATATCAGGGCGGTTTACAGCGTGCACAATTTTTGGTTTTTACTCAGTTATTGTTAAGCGTAGCCACTCTTATAAAGTTAGAGGCTAAAGATGATTATCGTCAAACATTTCAGCAGGCTTTGCAGCGTAGTTATCACTACCCACTAAATATGGAGGCAGATAGTTTTGTGCGACAGCACTATCAGTACCATACAAGGTCTGCGCCCTTACAAACAAGTGTTTTAGCTGTGCTAGGTAGAGAGGTCTTATTGACGGCGATCCATAACGAGGTGGCGTTGGCTAGTTTTGATCAGCTTTGTGTGCAAGCTTTAGGTGCTGTTGATTATTTGCAGATGGTTAAGCAGTTTAAAGTACTTATTTTGGAAGGCATTCCTAGATTAAGTGCTGATAAGCGTAATGAGGCGAAACGTTTTATGACCTTAATTGATACGCTCTATGAGCATAAGGTAAAATTGTTTTGTACAGCCGAAGTGCCTCCTCAAGGTATTTATATTGAGGGTGATGGTGCTTTTGAATTTAGACGCACAAGCTCAAGGTTGATGGAGATGCAATCGGCGGCTTATTTGAATAGTGCTCTTAGCGACTATTCATTAATTTATGAACGTTCTTTGATACCTCAGTAATTGCCTACAGTTAAGGCATAGGTATCTACACAAGTTTCTTATCGGCGTGGAAACGATAAAAAATCACCGTAGGGGCGTATTGCATACGCCCAACATCGAAAGTCCAATGTTATAAGCTTATTTTATAAGGGCGTATGCAATACGCCCCTACGATCTTCACCACAATGTTATCGTTCTCGCGTGGGAATGCTAATAATTATTTGTGTAGATACCTATGCAGTTAAGGATAAGAAAAAAGCGTTTTAGCTGTAGGGGCGACAGATTCGCCCAGTACATTAGTATGATTTTACGTGGCGAATCTGTCGCCCCTATAATTAATGCTAATGCCGACTGAAACGTTTAGATGTTTGAATAACTTTGAAACGTAAGTGACGGGGTTATAAACCCCGTTATGCTTTGGGTTTGTCTGGCTTATAAAAATTATGTAGCACTTTATTCTGTAGGGGCGACAGATTCGCCCAGTACATTAGTATGATTTTACGTGGCGAATCTGTCGCCCCTACAATT
>QVQD01000185.1 GCA_003584875.1 Methylococcales bacterium | reverse complement strand
ACAAAAACTTTATTTAGCCAATATACCTAACATTAAGCCATAATTGATATTACCTAACAAATGAGTAACTCACAATGTTCACCCTACCTTCCCTATGGAACCTAATCATATCCACGCTGGTATTTATCATTGCCGACAAATATTTACGCATTTATCTTGAAAGCCGAGGTTTAACTAAAGGCATACTGCGCGGAACACTGATATTCGCTGTGGCTTACTTATTATCATGGGGTAGCGAGGAAATGATAGACTGGACGGAACATAAAATAGGTGTTTCACAACCCGCCATACAAACCACTGATTATTTGCAGCAATTACTCAATACAGTTGCCGCGCCTGTCCTCAAAGAAACCAATGAGCAAGGCTCTAAATAAAGCTACTCCACTATATAACTCTTTACTAAATAACTGATAAATTTACAAAACTAAGAATATTTATGAAAAAAACAGTCCTATGTTTTGGAGAGGTTTTATTTGACGCATTTCCAACTTACAAAAAAATAGGTGGCGCACCATTGAATGTGGCCTTGAGATTAGCTTCATTAGGCATAAATGCTCAAATAATCAGTAGAATTGGTAACGATGCTTCAGGAAAAGAATTACTAGCCTTTATTGAAGCCAGCAATATATCTACAGAGACACTTCAAATAGATCAGAGCTTATCTACAGGAGAAGTATTAGTCCAATTAGATAATCAGGGCTCTGCTACTTATAGCATTAACTATCCAGTAGCCTGGGACAATATCGAATTAACTAGCTTAACATGCAATGCGACAAGAAATGCCGAGGTATTTGTTTTTTCGAGTTTAGTTTGTAGGGACGAAAGATCATATAACAGCCTGCAAAAGCTACTTAAAATAGCTAATTATAAAATCTTTGACGTAAACCTACGCGCACCTTTTTATAGTAAAGAATTGCTTATAAACTTAATACAGCAAGCTGACTTTCTTAAATTTAACGATGATGAATTGTATGAGATCAGTGGCTATTTAAAGTCTCCTTACGCGTCCCTAGAAGAAAACATCGTTTTTATTGCTGAACGAACACAGACAAAAAGTATTTGTGTTACAAAAGGCCGTCATGGCGCGTTACATTATTACAATCAACAATTTTATTTTAACAATGGATATGAAGTTATTGTTGCCGATACAGTTGGGGCAGGTGATTCTTTTCTTGCTGGATTAATAAGTCAATTAATAGACCATGTAGAGCCACAACAAGCTTTGAATTTTGCGTGTGCATTAGGAGCTATGGTTGCAAGTCATGAAGGGGCTAATCCAAAAATCTCGAATGACTCAATTACCAAACTTATGCAATTAGATTAAGATTTAACATAAGATGACATGCCAATTAATGTTAGGGCCTGTAGCGGCGAATCTGTCGCCCCTAAATTGGAATGCAGCCGATAACTTTCTGCCTCTCGCAACGCCGAAGCGATGTTGGATACCTTCCCAATAAGAGCGTGAGAAGGATAAAAAATAACCTAATTACTCAACTATTACAATCATGCCAAACTGGAACGAATACATACAACTATCAGCAGGACTCATTTCTGTTGTAAATCCTTTGGGCGCTATACCAACTTTTATGGCACTAACGACTAACAGGACAGGAGCAGACAAAAAACGCACCGCATTCGTGTGTGCTTGTTCTGTGTTCATGGTGCTTGAGATTTCATTGCTGGCAGGAGAACCCATCTTAAATTTCTTTAGCATAGGCTTACCCGCATTCCGTGTCGCGGGTGGTATTCTTATACTATTAATGGCTTTAAGAATGTTGCATGTAAGTCCTGACCGAGCAAGGCATACGCCAGAAGAACAAGCTGAATCCTCCGAAAAAGAATCAGTAGCCGTAGTACCCTTAGCTATCCCATTATTAAGTGGCCCAGGTGCCATTAGCACAACCATCGTCTACGGCCACATGAATCATACTTGGTTACATTATTTGTTAATGAGTGCTGTGATTTTATCCATCGCAGTCGTTGTATGGATTGCTATGCTGGTTGCTCCTAAAATTGCGAGATTCATGGGGCAAACAGGCATCAATGTCGTGACGAGAGTCATGGGTTTAATGCTAGCAGCCATTGCAGTAGAGTTTATTGCAAAAGGTTTATCGGCATTATTTCCAGCACTAACAGGCGTAACCGCTTAAAAAAACTTGAATCGGTAAGGTAATCTACCCATCTTTAAAATCAACATGAGTAAAATGATGCGTGATTCAACTAACTTTCACAAATAAGAGATAATGTCGATACGCTTACAGCTAATCTAAATAAAATAACTTTGGATAGTGGCAAAATAATAGTTAATCTTCACAACGTTATCCGGGATTTTGTCAAAAGATAAGTAATCCTCACAACATCCTCGGGATATTGACAAAATGACAGGTGCAAATCACAGCAACCCTCGGGATACTGACAAAATGACAGGTGCAAATCACAACTACCTTCGGGATACTGACAAAATGACAGGTGCAAATCACAGCTACCTTCGGGATACTGACAAAATGACAGGTGCAAATCACAACTACCTTCGGGATACTGACAAAATGACAGGTGCAAATCACAGCTACCTTCGGGATACTGACAAAATGACAGGTGCAAATCACAACTACCTTCGGGATACTGACAAAATGACAGGTGCAAATCACAGCTACCTTCGGGATACTGACAAAATGACAGGTGCAAATCACAACTACCTTCGGGATACTGACAAAATGACAGGTGCAAATCACAACTACCTTCGGGATACTGACAAAATGACAGGTGCAAATCACAGCTACCTTCGGGATACTGACAAAATGACAGGTGCAAATCACAACTACCTTCGGGATACTGACAAAATGACAGGTGCAAATCACAACTACCTTCGGGATACTGACAAAATGACA
>QVQD01000090.1 GCA_003584875.1 Methylococcales bacterium | reverse complement strand
TTTATACTTGGGTTTTTTTTTGTCTGGGATTTTTAATCATATATAACGATATACTAAACGAATATTTCAGATAGAGTTCAATAAAAATGGCTAAAAATATAATACCTCGTATTGCTTTAACCCCAGGTGAACCCGCAGGAATAGGCCCTGACCTATGTATTGAATTAGCACAGCAGAATTTACCATGCCAGTTAGTTGTTTTAGCAGATCCTAACATGCTAAAGCAAAGAGCAGAATTATTAGGTTTAAAGGTTAAGATAATTGATTTTACCCCCAATTCACAGCCAGTATCACAAGTGGCGGGGCATTTAACGGTATTGCCGGTAGCACTTGCAGAAAAAGTAGTCTGTGGGCAAACTAATGTCTTAAATAGTCGTTATGTATTACAAACTATTGAACTTGCAACCACAGGCTGTATAAATGGGTATTATTCTGCAATGGTTACTGGCCCAGTTCAGAAAAGCATAATAAATGAGGCGGGCTATTCTTTTACTGGACATACTGAGTTTATAGCTGAAATTTCTGGCGGCAATCCAGTTATGATGCTGGCTACAGAAGGTTTGCGTGTAGCCTTAGTAACAACACATTTGCCACTTAAGGACGTTAGTTCCGCGATAACTCATTCAAATTTGAAATCTGTTATCAAGATATTACATCATGATTTGAAGACACGATTTAATATAGATCAACCTAAAATATTAGTTTGCGGTCTGAATCCACATGCTGGAGAAAACGGCTATTTGGGTAGAGAAGAAATCGATATTATAATTCCAGTCATTGAAGAGTTACGTCAACAAGGTATGTATCTATTAGGGCCATTGCCAGCAGATACTATTTTTACACCCAAGTATCTGAATACTGCAGATGTGGTCTTGGCGATGTATCATGATCAGGGCTTACCGGTATTAAAGTATCAAGGATTTGGCCTAGCGGTTAATATTACTCTTGGACTTCCAATTATTCGTACTTCTGTGGATCATGGAACTGCGCTAGACCTTGCAGGCACGGGTAATGCAAACATAGGAAGTCTTCAATTTGCACTACAAACTGCAATCACCATGGCTACAAACACCACGCTAATATGACTCACATACCACGTAAACGCTTTGGTCAAAATTTTTTGCATGACCACAACATTATTAACAACATTCTATCAAGTCTACAGGCTAAACCTGATCAACATTGGGTTGAAATTGGTCCAGGGCAAGGCGCATTAACTGTACCTTTATCGAAAATGGGACTACGACTCGATGTTGTTGAATTAGATAGGGATTTAGTTGCTATTCTTATAGAACAATTTAAAGATAGTGATTTAAAAATTCACAGTGGGGATGCTTTAAAATTTAATTTTTCTGCACTGGCTATCAATAATGAAAAGCTGCGAATTATTGGTAATTTACCGTATAACATTTCTACACCCTTAATGTTTCACTTACTAGATAATGCTTCTTGTATTGAGGATATGCATTTCATGTTACAAAAAGAAGTGGTAGATCGAATATGTGCAAAGCCAGGTAGTAAAAAATATGGTCGACTCAGCGTTATGATGCAATACCATTGTGCCACTGAATTATTATTTGATGTACCACCAGAGAGCTTTGATCCTGCGCCTAAAGTCATGTCTGCTATTGTAAGATTGGTTCCTCATCAAACACCCCCCGTTCAAGTTAATGATATGGTTAAGCTCAATACAGTGGTTACTCAAGCTTTTTCACAACGACGTAAAACTTTACGAAACTCATTAAAGAAAGTAATAGATGAAAATGCAATTATTGATTTAGATATAGATCCAACATCAAGAGCTGAAGTCTTAACGTTGGATGATTTTGCTAGATTAAGTAACTTGCTTGTGGATGACGGCCTTTAAAACTAAATCTTTCTAACTAAAGCGTCTAACCAAGATGTCGGCAGCATATTTTTAAGAATAGCCAAAATATAAGTTGGAACGGTGACGTAATAACGTGTTTTAGGTCGATTGGCTTCAAGTGCATGTATAACTTTTTTGGTAACTGCTTCAGCTGGTAAAGTAAAAGCAACCGCTGCCTCTTCTTTTTGTAATCTGTTGATCATTTTGTCGTAGGCTGATTTATGGAGGCTATTTTTGTGATCTATATGTTTCTGAAATAGCAAATAGGAGTTTTTTCTAAAGTCACTTAGGATCGGACCAGGTTCTATTAACGAAATAAAGATGGCAGTGCCGTAAAGTTCTTGGCGTAAAGTATCTGCCAAAGCCTCTAAAGCAAACTTGCTTGCGTTATACGCTCCTCGATAAGGCATGGCTACTAAACCTAAAACAGAGCTGTTGTAAATAATCCGACCATGCCCTTGAGTATGCATTATTGGTAATACTAGATTTGTAAGCTCATGAGTACCAAAGAAATTTGTTTCAAACTGAAATCTAAGTGCCTCACGGCTCAAATCTTCTACAGCACCCACTTGTCCAAAAGCGCCATTATTAAATAGCGCATCAATTTTACCATCAGTTAACTCAATTGCTTGATTAACAGCGTTTTGTATTGATTGGCTATCAGCTAAATCCAGTTGTATTGCTGTAAAACCTTCTTGCGATAAGCGCAGAACATCATTTGCTTTTCTAGCGGTAGCAATAACTTTATGGCCTCTATTTTTTAAAGAAATGGCAGTGCTATAACCAATTCCAGATGAACAACCTGTTATTAATATTGTTTTTGATAAAGTCATGGCAGTGATGTGTATTGATTATTAATTGTTATTACAATTTATTAGGTAGGTAATTATAGGTTATAAATAATAAGAACTACTTATAAATCGACAATGGATAGCCTATTTTCTGTTACATCAACTCAGTGTCTATAGGTATTTGCTCGTAGGTATTTTATACTGTAAAACGTGTAGCTTGTAAAAAGCTATTGATGTTTTAGTTTTTAAAACAACTGTTGAATTACTGGTGATTGTTTAGGCGCAAGCCCGCAGATTGCTGAAATCGTTTTTTATTTAATTTTGAGTG
>QVQD01000064.1 GCA_003584875.1 Methylococcales bacterium | reverse complement strand
TTACCTTTTCTGCTTTGCATGAGGAAACGCATGTCGATAGTCTGCTAGATGCCTTGGATAAGGCCGGCGCAGGTCTTAGATAACTGACGTTACGCAGTAACGGTGGAGTCTCTCGTTTGCCGCGCCGAGCACCTAGGAGCGCAGGAAGCAGCGGCAATCGAGCCGCCTTTTCTTTGGATACTTTCTTTTGGCGGCGCAAAAGAAAGTATCTCGCCTTCGGGTGCGATAACCCGATTAACACATTGTCGCGATAGCGACCTCATTATTCGTTTTTTAAGCTGCTGAATGGCTGCGTAACATCAGTTAAATAACTCATGATCAAGCTACATCAACAAACTTTCGGTGCCGGTAAATCTATCGTCTTAGTGCATGGCTGGGCGATGCACAGCGGTATTTGGCGTGATTTTGCCATGCAATTAGCTCAGCATTATCAAGTGACTTGTATTGATTTGCCAGGACATGGTCATAGTGAGAATCTCGATAATTTTACTTTAGAGCAAGTGGCTGATGCGCTAGTAGAAGCTGTGGCTGATAAGGAGAGTTGTTGGCTAGGATGGTCATTAGGTGCAGCTGTGGTCATGGAGATTGCCCGTCGTTATCCAGCACGCGTCAATAGCTTAGTGTTACTAGCAGGCAATCCACACTTTATTTACACTGAACAATGGCCGGGTATGAAAGTCGAGTTGTTAGAGGCTTTTGCTGAGCAATTGACGCTTGATGCTCCAGCCACCTTATTACGCTTTTTATCTTTGCAAGTCGCTCAGTTGCCTGATTATAAAACGATATTGAAAACACTTAAAACTGCCATTATGGCTAGAGCAACGCCTAGTCTTGATACTTTACAAGGAGGTCTTGCGATACTTAAGCAAGCTGATTTACGGCCTGCTTTAGTCGAAGCCCAGAAGCCGATCTTGGTATTGTTAGGGTCGCGAGATACTTTAGTGCCTGTTGCAGTAGGTGAGGCTATAAAAGCCTTAGTGCCCGCTGTTCAAGTGACCATCATTGATAAAGCAGGTCATGTGCCTTTTTTATCGCATCCACACAGTGTCTTGGAGACGATTGCTAGTTTTATGGATGACTCATGCCACTAACCAAGACAGGCATTAAACGCGCTTTTACTGCCGCCTCATCAACTTATGACAGTGCTGCTGCCTTGCAGCGCAACGTCGGTTTAGAGCTACTCAAAACTATTGATGCCAAGTTATTATCAGGAACCTTATTAGACATAGGTTGTGGTACTGGTTTTTTAACCGCTGAAATATTGGAGCGCTTTAATCATGACAGCATCACCGCATTAGATATTGCTTGGACTATGCTGAAAACAACGCAACAGAAACTGGCCTTATACAAGCAAGTGCATTACGTGTGTGCAGATGCAGAGCAACTGCCTTTTGGCGAGCAGTGCCTAGATGGCGTATTTTCTAATCTTGCCTTGCAATGGTGTAGTGATCTGGATGGGGTATTTAGTAGTATTCGGCGAGCGTTAAAACCGGGCAAGCCTTTAGTGTTTTCGACCTTTGGTCCGCAAACGCTCTCTGAGTTGAAAAGTGCTTGGGCGAGTGTTGATAGCTATCAACATGTTAATAGTTTTTATAGTGAGGCAGAGTTAAGGCAGTTCTTGGTAACAGCAGGTTTTAAAAATATTCAGTTGCTGAGTGTTTGTTATAGCTCAAGTTATTCCTCTGTTTTAGCCTTAATGCAAGAATTAAAGCAGCTAGGCGCTCATCATGTAGTGAAGGGAGCTAATAAACAAATCACCACTAAAACAGCCATGCAGCAAATGATTAGCGCTTATCAAAAACAAGGTGAAAATGATCAGATTCTAGCGACTTTTGAAGTCATAAGTATCACAGCGACGGCATAAGTCATGAGTGCACAAGGCTACTTTATAACCGGCACGGATACTGATGTGGGCAAGACTTGCGCCACCATAGCCTTGATGCGTTATTTTAAGCGTCAGGGTAAAACAGTGCTGGGCATGAAGCCGGTAGCGTCAGGCTGTACTCTACATGCAGGTGAGTTGAAAAATGCCGATGCCTTGCTGATACAAGAAAATGCCTCAATAGCCTTAGATTATCAGCTGATTAATCCCTATGCTTATCAATTACCTGTTTCTCCGCATATTGCTGGAGTTGATAATCCAGTTAAACTGGAGACAATTGTTGAGCGTTATAACAGCTTAAAAGCATTAGCCGACATTGTCATCGTTGAAGGTGCTGGCGGTTGGTATGCGCCCTTAAATGCTCAGGATGACATTAGTGATTTGGCGAATACTTTGGCGTTGCCCGTGATATTGGTAGTGGGTTTACGTTTAGGTTGCATCAATCATGCAAAATTAAGCTATCAAGCTATACCACTTTCAGGGCTAGTCTGTGCTGGTTGGATAGCCGTCAGTGTAGATCCCGATTTATTATATCGGGATGAAAATATACAGGCTATTACAGATGCTTTGCCTGTACCACTAATAGGTGTATTGCCTTATCAAAAACAACTTGATTATGATTTGTTAGCGGACCAGCTAAAAGGGCTACCAATTTAATACGGGATAAAGCACTTTTGGAGCGCCAAGTCTTAGCTTGACATTATTTTCGCCGAGCTGGGGCTGAGTGTTCCCAGTCTCTGTGCAAGTGATTGAGCGGCGCTGGTAAGGGCTAATTCATTCGCCTCTACAAAAGCTTAACGTAATGACAGTTTTAGGCCGGAATAAGGCTTTACGAGCCTAGGCGAGTAAAGCGTTTCCGGCATCTGCATGGCTCCTGTGCCGGAAAAGCCAGAATGCGCTGGGCTTGGGTGGTCTTATTACAGCCAACAAAGCGTAAGATGGGACAAAGCACTTGCGGGTTAGGCGCTAGCCGTAACCCGAGACATTGCGACACTACACCTTTCATGGTCTCATTTGCGTATAACGGCTTAATATTTCTAATGTAAGTGCATTAGTCTTATGGTTTTAATAAAAGCTTAGTACAATGAGGGAAGTTTTTTAATCATTCGCGAA
>QVQD01000109.1 GCA_003584875.1 Methylococcales bacterium | reverse complement strand
ACTACTACAAAGGTTTGTTATAGCTAAGGTTAGTTGTTTAAAAACCAAAATACAAAAAAATAAGCATTACACTGTAGGGGCGACAGATTCGCCCAGTACATTCGACCTGTGATACGTGGCGAATTTGTCGCCCCTACAGTATGATTTTCGCAGTGACTTTGTCGGGTTACGCTATCACTAACCCGACCCACAAAAAATCTCAAGGTAATAACTGAGCTTCGTCAGTCACAAATTTCATTAAAACGTCATATTCCCACATTAAGATAGCCGATTGGCTTGCCATCAGTTAAGCCTAAACCCATAGCTCCGATTTATAAAAAGAGCACAGTGGCAATCATTACGGGTTTAAAAAGCCAGTAATTGTCGACGTTTAAATAAAAATAATTATTATCCAGGGGTTTTATGACATTAAGAATTGCGTTCATCACTGATGCTTGGCATCCACAAATTAATGGTGTAGTAACAACTATCCAAAATACTTGTAACACCCTAGAACAACTAGGACATGAAATAAAACTGATTAGTCCAGATCAATTTAAATCAATACCCTGCCCTTCTTACCCGTCTATACGATTAGCTATTAATTGTTACAGCAAATTAAGTAAGCAACTCGATGAGTTCAAGCCACAGCGCATACATATTGCTACTGAAGGACCATTGGGATTAGCCGCAAGAAAATATTGTTTAAAACATAATTTAGCATTCACTACCTCGTTTCATACCTTATTTGCGGAATATATTAATTTACGCTTCAAAATTCCTACTTCCTGTGGTTATGCCTTTTTACGCTGGTTTCATGGCCCCGCTAAAAAAGTTATGGTTGCAACCCCTTCAGTTGAATCAAGCTTAGTTGCAAAAGGCTTTAAAAATCACTTCATACGCTGGTCTCGTGGCGTCAACCCAGATTTTTATTATCCAAGATATGAAGAGTTCTTATCACTCCCTCGCCCTATTTCCATGTTTGTTGGCAGAGTTGCCATAGAAAAGAATATTGAAGCCTTTTTATCCCTAGACGTACCAGGTACAAAAGTAGTTGTAGGAGATGGCCCTCAACTTATCGAACTAAAAGAAAGATTCCCTGATGCAGTATTTGTCGGCTTTCAATCAGGTGAACCTTTGGCACGACACATGGCCTCCGCCGATGTCTTTGTATTTCCGAGTCGTACTGACACCTTTGGTATCGTCTTGCTAGATGCCTTAGCGAGTGGCGTACCTGTTGCAGCTTATCCAGTCACAGGGCCTTTAGATGTCATCACCAGCGACAAAGTGGGTGTACTTGATGAAGATTTGACTAAAGCGGTGACCGAAGCGTTAAAATTAGATAAAGATGATTGTCGAAATTTTGCCATGAATTACTCTTGGGCTAATTGTACTGCGCAGTTTTTCAATAACCTCGTCCCTGCTTTTGAAGAAGCTAAACAAACAGAGACTCACTGAGAGTTTTAAACATAAAGCAGATTGATTGCAAAGCCATCAGTTCCACGTATTATTTAATATTGGAACTGATGTAACGCTAATCTATCTACAAATCAAACGACCATTAATGGCTCCTTACCACTCAATAGTGCAATGATTCTGAGTTTCGCGGAATCGCACAAGGTACATCCAATGAATCGCGGTTTTTACATTATTCTTTCAGCACAATTTTTTTCCTCACTAGCAGATAACGTACTTCTGTTTGCAGCCATCGCCCAACTTAAAAACTTTGCAGCGCCCAGTTGGCAAATTCCTGTATTACAGCAATTCTTCGTATTCTCTTTTATAATCTTGGCTCCTTTTGTCGGTGCGTTATCAGATTCAATGCCCAAGGGTCAAGTGATGTTCATTAGTAACAGCATCAAATTAGTTGGTTGTGCAGCCATGTTATTAGGCATGCATCCGCTTTTCGCTTATGGCTTTGTTGGCATAGGGGCTGCTTTGTACTCACCAGCTAAATATGGCATCTTAACTGAATGCCTTCCTGCAGAACGCTTAGTGTGGGCAAACGGCTGGATGGAAGGCCTAACCGTTCTTGCCATCATTTTGGGTGCCATCATAGGCGGCTTATTGATGGGACATCGAGTTGATGAACATATTATCCAAGAACTAGCCAAACTGGAGTTCAATGGAGGTATTGATACTGCACCAGAGTTCGGAATTCTTGTCACTCTTGGACTTTATTTAATTGCAGCTTTACTCAATTACTTTATACCCAAGCTACCCATAGAACATAGCATGACTAATCGTAATCCACTCTTTCTAATGAAAGATTTCTGGAAAAGCTTTCTTCGACTTTGGAAAGACCCTTTAGGACAAGTCTCTCTTGCGGTAACCTCATTATTTTGGGGCGCTGGCACCAGTCTTCGCTTCATTATTCTTGCTTGGTCTGCAGTTGCCTTAAATTTTGATTTAGAAGAAGCAACGCAACTAACAGCATTGGTCGCTGTTGGCCTAGCTATCGGTTCAGTAATTGCAGCTAAAGCTGTGCCTTTAGAACATGCTGTCAAAGTTTTACCCTTAGGCATAGCGATGGGCTTCGTGGTATTAGGCATGGTTTTAGTCACTGATTGGCGGGTCGCGATACTCATGCTGATATTAATTGGTAGTTTAGCCGGCAGCTTTTTAATACCCATGAATGCCTTGCTACAGCACCGAGGCCATCAATTAATGGGCTCTGGCCATTCAATTGCCGTTCAAAATTTCAACGAAAACCTTAGCATTTTATTTATGCTAGGTGCCTATGCGCTAATGATTAATGCGGGACTTCATATCAATACTATCGTCATCATATTTGGACTCTTCGTATCCATTGCCATGGGCATACTGGCTAAAAAACATGGCCACGATCAGGATACGGTATAATTTCCACTCTGGAGCTCCAAAGATACAAATGTAAGCCGGAATAAGGTCATGCTAGCGAAGTTCGTGGTGGCGTTTCCGGCGACTCAATCAGTTTAAATGCCGGAAACGCTTTACTCGCTTACGCTAGTAAAGCCTTATTCCGGCCTACTAGGCTAATATTCGTAG
>QVQD01000220.1 GCA_003584875.1 Methylococcales bacterium | reverse complement strand
GGGCGTATTGCATACGCCCTTATAAAATAAGCTCTATAACATTGGACTTTCGATGTTGGGCGAAGGCAATACGCCCCTACGGTGTTTTTTATCGTTTCTACGCCGATAAGAAAATTGTGTAGATACCTATGGCTAAAGAGGGGAAATAAAAAGTAATACATTCACAGTCTCTATCGCTAACCCGATCTACATAAATGCGCCAAGCTGGGGCTTGGTGTTTCCGAAAAAAGTCTTAGCTGCTTTGATGCTCTATAGCAATTGGGGCGGGCTGAAATAAATCAGCGATCAGTTTGAAGTAACTTGCGAATTTGGGTGGTACAGGGATGTTCCAAGCTCTGCCGGTGATATGTGAGAATATATTGGTTAACCAAATACGGTTAGATTGAGCATCTTGGATTAATAGCTGATATTCATTTTCATTGCTGGCAATGGCAAAATCATTCATCCAAACTTCAATAGACTCAGCTTCCCCTTCGAGTTTGATGTTGACATAGACTTTACGTGCATCTACGTCTAATTCAAAGTCGTTTAAATGAGCGATGCCTTTAAGTATTTTATTAGTTGTCCAAACCACCATCATTTTTGGAGTCCATTTGATAGCTTTTTTGATAAAGTATGTTTTGTAGTTCATGTTTCGTTGATATTGGATAGGTTGCTAATTAATCAAAAAAGTTAATGTCAGTGGATTAAAAAATTGTCATTTTTTAGGGACAGGTTGCGACCTGTCCCTATATTACGATCGCCAATAAGACGAGAGTATTATTCAAGCTATTTTTTATTTTGGCGCTGATAGATCTAAGCTGTGTTTAGTTTTGTTTGAGTCGGTTGAGCTGTTGTTTTGTGTAGAAGATGTTGAGCTACCTGTTTTAGATTTTCCATCGGTGTTATCGTCCAATAAATCAATGTCTTGACTAGAATTTCCGTCATGAATTAAGAAGTCACGATTTTGTAGGTAAGAGTTTCTGATAAAGTCATAACGATTAACTGAGCCTTCATCCATGATTTTTTCAGTGGTCAGTAAGTTTGCACGTCTATCAATAATATCAATGGCTTTAGAGCCAGCAATTGCAGCGCTGACAACGTTGGTTCCAAAAGCAGAAACATAAGTTAATGGGTTGAATAATGCGTCACCCACTATGCCTAGAGCATCTCTTGGATTACTAGGGCCCAAAAATGGTAATACTAGATAATTTCCCGCTGGAACACCCCAGACACTCAGTGTTTGTCCAAAATCCTCATCATGTTTGGGTAAATCGATCTGTTTTGCTACATCAATAAAGCCAGCTACACCCACAGTGGTGTTTACGACGAATCGTCCTGCATCCATGCCGCCTTGGTTTAATTTAAGCTGTAATAAGTCATTTATGGTGACACTAATATCTTTGATGTTACTGAAGAAATTAGTAATGCCATCATTAACGAAGGTAGGGGTAATCCACTGATAACCTTTAGCGACTGGCTTTAAAATACCCTTGTCGATATGATCATTGAAAGAATAAGCGCCATGATTCCATCCTGTCCATGGGTCATTTTCTGGAATAGCTGTACTAGTAGCACATCCGGTTAGAGCTATAGCGAGAGTAAGACTAGACAATAATAGCGGTTTACGAGTAATCACTTTGGTTTGTTTCATGATAGCTTTTTTCCTACTTAGAGTTGGCATTTTATTATTGTTATGGGCATTTATAGCATAAATCAAAATAATGAACATAAATTGTTGTTATTTTGGATGATGATAACGAGTTTTATTAGGCTTTTCTGTCTTAGTGGCTTTTATTTTGCTCTTAGCTACGACTTTAGGTTTAACTTTGGTTATAGGTTTAGTGGTATTGGCTTTTTTAAGGCTAGGCGTCATGGTTGTGTGGTGGGTGTTATGATGATGCCTATTGATAGGTCTTGCTTTTGGGATATAAACTGCATTTGTGGAATCTGAACTCGTGCTGGTTGCTCTCATATTCCCACAGCCCAGTTGAACGGGTGGCGTGCCGCCAGTATTGTTAGGCATGCTGTTAATATTTGTGTCAGAATTAGTATCGATTCGATTAGCAAAACCATTATTCATCATCTTAATCATCAACTGATAACGCTCAGGACTGGTCATTCCGCCTAAGATAACACCGATTAAGCGTTTACCGTTTTGGTTGGCTGTAGAAATTAAATTATAACCAGAGCCGCAAGTGAATCCTGTTTTCATGCCTTCTGCGCCTGGGTAGCTAGCCGTAAATTTGTTAATCCCCCTTAGCTCACGCCCCTTAAACATGAAAGAATGGGCAGAAAAGTAAGGGTAATAATTAGGGAAGTTTTGCTGAGTCTTCAATGCAAGTGATGCCATGTCGCGTGCGGTTGTTACTTGCCACGGATGTGGGAGACCGGTTGCGTTCATAAAATGAGAATCGTACATGCCAAGGTTATGTGCCATAGCGGTCATTTTAATAGCAAAATTTTCTTCCGTTCCACCTAGGTGTTCTGATAAAACTACGGCAGCATCATTGGCTGAACGTGTGATAACTGCCAAAATGGCCTCTTGAACGGTTATTTTTTCACCTTGTCTTAAGCCAAGTTTGCTTTGAGGTTGCCTTGCAGCATGTGGCGAGGCTGTTAATTGGTCGCTTAGATGAATTTCGCCTGCTTTTAAGGCATCAAAAGTCATATATAAGGTCATGACTTTGGTTAAAGACGCTGGATACCATGTATGAGTCGCGTCTTCTTGATGTAAAACATTGCCATTAGCTGCGTCAATCATGATCGCTGCATGGCTAGCATAGCTAAGATTAGAGGCTAAAAGTAAACAAACGGGAATAAAAAGCAGTACTAGGGATTTTGCAGTATTCATTAAAAATAAGAGCTCTTAGTTAAGTAGTGTTTATTTTCTTACTTTAAAGTAAGTAAGTTTTAAGGTCAGCCCTTAAGTGTGTTATCGATCACTGGTTATAGTCATCAAAATCCTACGCTGGATTTAATCATGTATTTTAGCAAATTTCAATAAAGTCTATGTCAGAAAATTCGATGATTATTCTAGTGACTCATCTTCTCAAAAAATCACATTAAGTTTAGCGCTATTTCACTAGCTCT
>QVQD01000195.1 GCA_003584875.1 Methylococcales bacterium | reverse complement strand
GTATTGTGACGGTCATTTTCAATATGAATCAAAGATTGGCCTGGTCTGGATGCAATCAGTAAGTTTCTTCATAGTCTTCTTCAAACCATAAATGCATGAGTAATGTGCCGCTGTCATGCAATAAACCAAAAAGATAGGCTTCAGTGTGGATGCCTATTGAAAGTTCACGTGAAATACAAGCAATCAAGAGGGCAATATAAAAGCTGTGATTCCATATTTGAGAAGCAGCGTTATTGTTGTGAATACCAATATCGTTAAATGAATATATCGTTATGACTTTTAGAGTATTTTGTATGCCTAAGATGGATACCGCTTTTTTTACATCTTTAATATGACCTAAGGTGTAGTTATTTACGGCATTGGCAGCTTTTATAACCTTTTCATTTAAGATTTTATCTGTGCTGATAATATCAGCCAGCCAATCAGTATTAACTTTTTCCGGGTTGGAAAGTTCTTTAAGAAAATCTAAAAGTGAGAAGAATACCAATGGTTTGGCAGGCAATTTTGTGTTGCTAAATAACTCATCCGGTTCAACTAAGGAAATTTCAAACATAATAATGTCGATTAATAAAAATTAAGTAACGAAAATAAATATTGCTGTAGTTTGTAATAATCTGCATACATCTGAAAATACTTACGACCGCATTATTACATTACTATATTAAAAGTTGATTACATTTATTTGTAAGACAAATTATAAAAAATGTAAGCATGACTATATTTTAGACTAAGAAAATATGCAGCATTAAAACTATCGTTTATCTTCGATAGTTAAATAAAGTGGTGGTTGTAAATAGGGGGGCGATTGTTATCTGGAGGTCGATCGCAGGCAAGCCAAATAGGGTGGGCAACGTTTTTCTGCCCACCGTTTATATCGGCAAAAGGTGGGCAAACGAAAAAGCAAGTAACCTCGATGAAGTAAAACGGAATCGAGGAATTAGATTCAACACCATGCTAATGATCTATCAACTGACGGCAAAATCATGAGTGTCGCTTATACTGGGGTAATAAGTTAATTGATTGTTGCAACACATGTATAATCTGTTTTATGTTAGATTTTATTGATAGTAGTCAACATTAATAACGAGGTAAATTGTTCATGCAAGCACTTGAAATAGAAGTTGATATAACCCCTGATGGTCAGTTACTAAATGCACGCTTACCACCATCTTGTCAGTCTATGTTTGGTCGCCATACTAAGTTAATTATGATACTCCCCACCACTCAAATCGATAAAGTTGAACGTCAGCAGCGTATTGAATCCTGGCGTAATTTATTAAAAGAAACTCAAAGCCTAGCTCAATCCCAAAATATCACTGAAACTGATGTCACTGCTGAAATTGCGGCGTATCGCAGTGGATCGTGAGAGTTTTAATTGATACTAATATCTTAGTCTCGGCTTTACTTTGTGATGGACTACCTGAATCGGTTATTTTGTGGGTGTTAAATAATCCCGAATGGGAGTGGGTAGTCTCTGCATCTATTATGCAAGAGTACGAGGCCGTATTAAGGCGTAAGAAATTTAAATTCTCAGATGAATTTGTTAATCGCTGGCTTGAGCTAATCATTACTTCTGTCACAGTTTATCTTCCTACTGCCAATATTGATTTCCCGAGAGATTCCAATGATGCTAAATTTCTTGAGTGTGCCGAGATAGCAAGGGCAGATTTATTTATCACCGGTGATCGTGATTTTGAAGAGGCAGAGGGTATTATCGATACTTTTATTATCTCTGTTACTAACTTTGTTCGATTGTTTATGCAGAGCAATCATGGCTCGAAGAATAATTAGCAAGCGACAAATAGACGCTATAAGTGCTTGTGAGGTCTAGCAAACGATAGTCTCATGGTCGGGTTAGCGATAGCGTAACTCGACACATTTGTTATGGGACTTATGATATTGGCTATGAATATTCTACCGCCGTACGGGCGTTATAAATCTTGCTTAAATCAGTGCCTAGCCTTATGATTTTTACTTTTTCCTGATCGATAAATAAAGAGACCAATATGAATTCGGTAAAATTATCCAGTAAATTTCAATTGGCGATTCCTAAGGCTATTCGTGATGAACTAGATCTCAAAGCGGGTCAACAGTTTACCCTTATCACCAAAGGTAATATGATTGAGCTCGTGCCGGTTCGCTCATTAAAAGAGGCCAGAGGTAGTTTTAAAGATTGTGACCCTAGTCATTATAGAGACCATCAGGATAGAATTTAATGGTTTGCTTGGTTGATACCTGCGGCTGGATTGAATGGTTAACAGATGGTGTTTTGGCAGATTCTTTTGAGCCCTATTTAAAAAATCCTACTGAGATTGTAGTACCAACCACCCTGCAATTTGAACTGTACAAATGGTCAAAGCGAGAAAAAGGGGAAGTTAAAGCTATGGAAGTTATCGCTTTAACTGAGCACGGTCGTATATTATCGTTGAATACTGGGTTAGCACTTTTCGCAGTCGACATGGCTTTACAGTATCGATTATCCTTCGTGGATGCCATTATTTATGCTTCGGCCAGACAAAGTAATGTGCCGCTGATAACAGCCGATGATCATTTTCAAGTCTTACCTGATGTCATTTATTTCCCCAAAAAATCGATCGCTTGAGATAGCAAGGTCGATGTCAGGCTCCATAATACGGGCCTTAGCTACGAGATTAATTAGCTGAAAGGAAATCTTGAAAAGTACGATAAGAAACAATCTGGATGCCATAAAATGGATTTAACGTTAATAAATCATCATCACCAGTTACTAAATAATCGGCATGTCCTGAGACCGATAAATCTAGAAGAAAGTTGTCTTTTTTATCCCTGCAATCGTCAAAGTGATGAGTGATCCTTATAGAATTCCCGTTCATATTCGAGCAGGGATTGATAGCCTATTTTTGAGTGCAAGCGATTACCATTATAAAAAGCTAGATAATCAATAATACTCAGTCTCGTAAGGTTAGCGATAGCTTAACCCGACAATGTCGAAGTGTCTCGGCTTACGCTATCGCTACGCCAAGCAACAAAACTCGTGAGTTTTGACTCCAATACTGAGCGATATAATCTTTAAAGCACAATGTGTTGCTTGCTTTTAGG
>QVQD01000142.1 GCA_003584875.1 Methylococcales bacterium | reverse complement strand
CAAGTACCCCAACGGCGAGTACCCCGACGGCGAGTACCCCGACGGCAAGTACCCCGACGGCAAGTACCCCAACGGCGAGTACCCCGACGGCAAGTACTCCAACAACCAGTGCCAGCACTTTATATTACACGTCCGCTCCCTTCAGTAGCGCTATACAAGCAACTGTTACCGCCCCAACGCTTAGTGCTGCTGCCACTCTCACAAATCGAAGTCGCTATCTAATTTCAGATTCATCTACAGCAAATATTTCAGCTAATTATTTACAGATAGGCGCAACCTATAGTGCAACTCAAGGCTATGCGGCTGAGACCAATGTTTTGGACACTAGCGTAAGCTATAACACTTATCTCTCGAAAACTTTTCAAGCAATTGCAGATACTTCAGGCTACTTCAGGCTCGACTCTCACTTGCAGCCCAATAATTCCCTGGACTTTGATGTCACTGATGGTAATAAGCTTAAGTTTAGAAACAATTTTGGTAAGGCCATTCCAACTTATGGTTATGTGACTTTTAACTACGACAGTACAAATAAACGACTGCAAGCGAAGAAGAGATATCTATATACATACTCCTCTGCGGTTGCGGCCAACGCAACTTCTTACACAGGTGCTTGGAATGAAGACACCGCTTTTAGTGCTCAAAATTACTACGTCAATATGGCAGGTGGCAGCTTAAGATTAGTCGCGCTAGCCACTGATGCAACTAAACTTTATTTTTATAATTCGCCATTTGATTTAGGGATTCCCACTTTTATGGATCCTCTAGCTTTTTCTTTTGTGACTAATGCAGCCGCACCTTTTTTATCTAAGGTTACAGTTGCCTCTGTAGAAGGAACATCAGGTAATATTTATAAACAATTGAGCTCTAATTACCGAGGACAGATTCTTACACCAGGCACCGATGCTACCACTAAAGCCAATGCCGATGCCATGCTCGCTAGCATCAAGTCTAAGGTTGAAGCTAGTGGTGAAAAGTTGCGTTACGATACCTCGCTGTATACAGCATTTAGAGATCGTGCGCTTGCGACTAAGTTGGTTAGTGATTCTATTGCAGATGGTACGCCCGGACAAAACTTAGTGCCTTATGTGTATTTCACTAATGAACAAGATACTTCCGGTAAATATCACCCTTTTATGATCGTAGTCTCTTACGGTAATCAAGCCTCACCGAATGGCCTTAAAGACATTCCTCATCCCCCTGGCGATGGACTAAGCGAGTATACAACTGCCAAAGTCACTCGCTTTTCTAATTTAGAAAACTACACACTGATGATTCCTATGAAGGATTATGGTCAGGTGAGTGTAGTCACCGAAAACACTTTTACGAGTAACTTGTGGCTAGATGTGCCAACGACTACTGCACCTGCTAACGTTTATACCTATGCAGACAGAGGTGATAACGGTGTGCTGGTCGATGGTTCTGTGATGTTCCCTGTTTACAACAATACTTTGATACCAGCAAATTTGATGGGTGAACTTTCAGCCAGTGGTTGTCATGTTGGGCGGGGTGGTGGTGGGCCTCATTGTCACTTTGATGGTTATCAATCTGGTTTGGGTTTGGGCTTATACAACGACAGTGATTATTTGAACAAAACACATCCTCCGTTGATCGGCTTTGGCTATGATGGTATTGCTCTATTTGGAACTTATCGTAGTACAGATTCTGCCATGTTGGGCTATGGTACAGCGCTGGATGCCTTTGGTGCGCACAATCATGATGGTATTGGTTATCACTACCACGCTCACACAGTGAATAATTACAGACCTGAATTGAAGCCTGAGGTCACTACCACTTTGCACGCACTTATGAAGGGTGCTTATATAGGTAAAACCAATAGTATTCCGTATTTCCGCAGCGGTGCCAGTGCCAGCAGCAATCAATATTTATGGGGTACTCAGAAATAAATGTTTGCATGACAGTCACTAGTATTTTCATTGATAGATATAACCGAGTGATAAACACCTTTAGATCAATATGCCATTTGTTGAGAGTTTGTGTGTTTTGGAGTCTTTGCCTTTTTGCATATGACTCCAATGCACACCTTAATTCTTCAGGTCATGCTTCTGTCAACATCTTAGAAGATAAGGCTGTTATTCTGGTCAACGTGCCTTTGCAAGCTTTCAAAGATATTGATGTTTCACTTGACGGCATGGGTTTGACAAGAAAAATTCAATTACAAAAAAATGAAATCATCAGGCAGTTGGATGCAGCTATTCGCCTCTCATGGGGGGCTGAGCAAGGGGTAGTGTTAGATGATCAAATTGCTGTTGTTTTATCTTCGGATCCACAAAATCCAATATTGCAAATTGAATGGTTACGATATCTGAAGCTTTCTCCGGAGGCATTAATAGAGGCCGTTCAACTGAAAGTAGATGCGAATTGGTTGGGTGAAGACTATGTCTTTAATATTCGGCGTGGTGATGATGCTGAACTAGCCAAAATATCCACTACTTTTACTGAGCATGTTTTCCTAAAAAATGCATGGGGAACTTTGAGTGCTTTTTTGCATGAGGGCTTCTTTCACATTTTAAGTGGTTTTGATCATCTGCTTTTTTTAGGGGTATTACTTACAGCCAATACAAATATGCGTCGATGGTTGTGGGTGCTTAGTTCATTTACATTAGCTCATGGAATAACCTATACCTTGGCCTCGCAAGGTTTTTTTCAGCTTAATGCTAACTTAATTGAACCTGCTATTGCTTTTACTATTGTATTAACCGCAATCTTGCAAATCAGAGATATTCATCCCAAAATTTGGCAGGAATGTGTGGTTGTTTTTAGTTTTGGTTTATTTCATGGTTTGGGCTTTGCAGGCTCAATGGCCAATATGTCAACGGAGACTCGCTTCCCAGTCACTTCTGTGCTTGGCTTTAATTTAGGCATAGAGTTAGGGCAGTTTTTGTTTGCTTTGGTATTGATTATTTTCCTCTGGGGATTTAGACGATTCCCTGTATACATAAATTATATGCCACGTTGCGTAGCATGGTTTTCTTTGCTACTGGGGAGTTATTGGATGTTAGAAAGAATGCAACTTTGGATGTCATGAATTTGGTGTTTTGTGATGGCTGGCAGTGGCGTAACGCATATGCTCTATTTTACACTTCAAATTCATCCATATAATTTTATCATAAGCAATAAAAACCCCCATCGAA
>QVQD01000063.1 GCA_003584875.1 Methylococcales bacterium | reverse complement strand
TGGTCTTATTCCGGCCTACAATGCTGCTCTTATTCAATAACAATTGTTTTGAAACACCACCCTAGCGAACGATAACATTGTGGTGAAGATCGTAGGGGCGTATTGCATACACCCTTATAAAATAAGCTCTATAACATTGGACTTTCGATAAACGGGCGTATGCAATACGCCCCTACGGTGATTTTAACGTTTCCATGCCGATAAGAAACTTGTGTAGATACCTATTGCTAAAGAAGGGGAAATAAAAAGAATACTTTCACAGTGTCTATCGCTAACTCGACCTACTGTGCTATCCCTATAACCATAACTACGCCCTAGGTTTTTTATTTATCTATTTTTCATTAGTAACTTGACTTTGAACTATAAACATCTATAGACTAACTAACGGCAAAATAGAGTCGTAGGTATTTTTACTAATAACAATGAGATCTAAGCTATGCAAGCAAAACTGATTATTCGCTTCGAAAACCTTAGTGAGCCCGACTTTATAGTTAAAGCCGAAAACATTATTACCGCACTAACCGACAACAGTCATTACGCCCTACCTTGGCCACCCCAAGCACCTAGCCTTGCCGATCTTAACTTGGCTCTAAAAACTTACAAAGACGATTATCATGCCAGCATTAATCGCGACACACTTAAAATTGCACAACGCAATAAATCAAGACTAGCACTCACTGAATTACTTAAGCGTCTTCCCGCTTACTTAGAATTTATTGCCCAAGGCGATACAGCAATTTTAGCAAGCACAGGTTATGATCTCCGCAAAAACAATGTCTCTAACCCAGCTAATGATATTTTAGCTGCGCCTATTGATTTCAAAGTGAGTCATGGCATTAAAAAAGGCAGCTTAAATATACATATTGCTGCATTAACCGATGCCGGCAGCTATGAAGTTCAAACCGCCGAAGGCGATCCGAGTGTAGAAGCGAATTGGAAGCATGCTCTATCTTCTTTAAGCAGCTCAAAAATTTTAATTGAAAATCTAACACCCATGCTAGCCTATTGGATACGCATACGAGGCATAGGCCGCAATGGCTCTGGGGCTTGGGCAGAACCGATTAGCATCATAGTGGTCTAGTAAAAATACAATACCTGATCTGATAACCGTTTTAATACGAAGACCCTGTTTTTGTAAGTGCGACAAACTTGCCCAGTACACACATTACTGAATACTGGGCGACTCTGTCGCCCCTACAACAAGAGATTGCATCCACTCTATAGAAGCATACAAAATTATCCAATATACCCCACATAGAGCCAGTCGTTTATAATGATGCTATGAGCCTAATACTTCAAATCACTATCAAACAATGGGATAAAAGCCAACGCACAGTAGCGCATGAGCAACTCCGTTCAACCATACCCACTCAGCATACTATTACGTTTCCACCGGCTTTTTATATCTCCGATCAACAGTGCATCATCGATCAACATGGTGGTGATCTTCAACCTAATAGACTCAAATATTCAAAGCAAGCTAACATCTTTTATTTTGACAGATTTCTCGTTAATTTAGACACACTGCAACTTGCTTATCTTGATCCTAATACCACCCAATCACCGCAAATTATCGGTTCAATTAATAATCAATGGCTACAAAGTCATTATCAATGCCGCTATAGCATTTACGAATCTGAACTATTCTATTGGTTGTATGAAGACGTCACCTTAAATGCTCTTTATAGTAGCGATGGCTTTAATGAGCAGGTGTTTCTAACGACTGAGCCCTCTCTGATCTATAAAGGCTAGTGATATGAATTTGTTGTGAGAGCGATTCTATTAAAAATCAGTTACATTATTAATTTTTGAAAAAATTGTTAACACTTTTAGAGCCAAACCATCCTTAGCTAAGGTTCTTAAATTTGAAACAGGTGAATAACCATCTATCATCATAAGCAAATGATGTTGCAATGATTTAAAACCCATAGACCAAGCCCCGAAACTACGTTCTTCGATAACTGATCTTTCCAGTACAACTATTTCATGATGGCGATGATCTTTTAAAATCCTATCAAAGGTAATATCTACATCAGCCTCATCACCTTCAAGCACTTGTATAAAACTACGCTCAGACTCGGCATAAATTAAAAACCCAGTTATATTATGCGCAGCATTCCCCCCAACAGAACTATTTAAAATATCTAAAAGATCATCAGTATTTAAATATTTTGTAGCGGTACTTACATAAATCAAATGATGCATAAAGACCTCAAGTTTTTTTTATAAAATATTACTTCATAACAATATTTTATGCAATCTTATGAGCTAATGAGATATTCGCACAAGAAAAGTAGCGTTAGTTTTTGTAGGGTGAATAGATTGATCGTAACCCAAAGGCCTATCATAATGCAGTGACAGGTCGCGACCTGTACCTACAGTGTTAAATATATCAATGAAGCTGGACCAGCTAAATTAAGCTTATTTGCTGAGACGATTACTCAACTATTTTCCTTCGCGCAACTAGCAAACCATCACGCGTCGGGTTAATAAAGGCATCAAAATCTGGATCATTGAATATTAAACGATTATGCTCGCGTATCGCCTCAGTCCAACCCTTAAAGACATCGGAATACTGATCAACAGCCACCCTACCCCGCCAAAGCACATTATCAGCAATATACAAACCACCAGGTCGGACGCGGTCTTTAGCCATTAACCAAACCTCAGGATAATCACCTTTATCGACATCGTTATAACAAATATCAAATAAACCTGTGGTTTCGGCAAAAACAGCTTGAGCTATATCGGCACGAAAATCAATACGATCCCATAAACCCGCAGCACTCAAATAATGTTCGGCCTTTTGCTGATTAAGTAGATCAGCTTCACTGCAGATCACCTGCCCATTAGCGCCTACGGCTTTAGCAAACCAATAAGCCGAATAACCATAACCGCTACCAAACTCAAAGACCCGCTTTGCATTGATCATTTTGGCCATAGTTTCTATAAACACACCCGCCAATCGCCCCACAATAGGGAAGTTGTTTTTTTGCGCCAAAGCTTCCATTTCCAATATAACCGGATGATCAGTAGGATCTAGTAAATCACGCATATAGGTTTCAATGGCAGGATGTACCGGTGCTAAAACTTTAGGATTTGCTTTGGTAGGGGGTTGTAGAGGGGTGGTCATGAGGGTCCTTGTGGCTAGTAACGT
>QVQD01000075.1 GCA_003584875.1 Methylococcales bacterium | reverse complement strand
AAGCCAAGTTCGTGGAGCTGCTGCTCCAGTTGCTAGCGTTGATGCACAAAAAGTTCAAGATTTAGATGCTCGAGTGGCTACTGTTGAAGCTCATTCAGCTAAGCAAACTAGCAAAGCTAAAAACCACATGATTTATTTCCGTGGTGGTTTCGCGGGTAATGATTCTTCTATGGTTGCTACAACTAATAATGCTAATGGCGTAGGACAACTTCCAGGCACTACTAAGGGTCAAAAAGATGGCTGGAACTTTGGTGCGGGTATTGACTTTAGTTTAACTGATAATATGTTCGGTTTAATGAAAGGTACTGAATTGTTGGGTGAATTAGATCTTGATTATGTTGATTTGGGTACCTTTACTTCTGGTTTAACTCATACTATAGTGAGCTCTGCTTTACCTACTTCATCAGCAAGTCAAAGTATGTTCAGAATTACTGCTGCACCTAAGATAAAATTCTTTGAAGGTAGCAAACTGAGACCTTGGATTATTCCAACAGGTTTTACTTTAAACGTCATCAGCCCACCTAGCCAAGCTAATACTATTACTGAATTAATGCCAGCTATGCATTTTGGTGCGGGTCTTGATTACAACATCTGGAAAAGCATTTATGTAGGTACTGATGTACGTTACAACATGGCGTTTGGCACATTGAATGGTACTAACGTTAATGGCTTAACTGCAGGTGGTTCTGTCGGTTTTGGTTTCTAAGTACGACACTTAAAAACTTAAGCGAGTAAAGAAGGGAGGGCGTTAAGCTCTCCCTTTTTTTTGCCTAAAAAACGCGAGTACCAGTCATCAATAAATACTTTTAACTTTACAGGCTTTATAGCAAGGTCTTATGATGGCTGCTAATTTGATCCTATAACAAAGATAGAACACATCGATATGAGCATTTCTCAGAATAGAGAGCCTAAGGTCGGATTGCAAGATGCTGAAAGTTATGAAAAACTATTTAGTTCTGTAGGGTGGATAAGAAACGCGCATCCACCGCACATTCTTAAGCTGGATGCGTTGTGAGCGCCACAGTCGAGTTTAATTCCTCGGTTACGACAAAGAGGTGGATGCACTAGCGTTTATCCACCCTACAAAACTAAATGTTTCGGTCGGGGTTGCAAACCGTGGCCGGCATTGTGCCCGTCGTAATGTAGAAGATGTTTTATTAGAACGCTTAATCCGAATAAATAATGAAAACTCTATATCCTGAATTAACTCCTTATCATACTTTTTTTCTTGAAACCAACAGCAAGCATCAAGTGTATGTAGAAGTCAGTGGTAATCCTGAAGGTTTCCCTGTCGTTTTTTTACATGGTGGCCCTTGTTCTGGGACTAAACCTGATCATCGACGCTTTTTTAATCCTGAGCATTATCGAATTATTCTTTTTGATCAGCGAGGTTGTGGTCAGTCTTTGCCTTTCGGTGAACTTGAAAACAATACTACTCAAGATTTAATTGCCGATATGGAAAGTATTAGGCAATCCTTAGCTATAGAGCAATGGTTGGTGTTTGGTGGTTCATGGGGCGCAGCGTTGGCTTTGCTTTATGCGCAACAGCATACTAAGCATGTTGCTGGTTTAATCTTACGTGCAGTGTTTTTGGCTAGACAAGCTGATTTAGATTGGTTTGCTCAAAACGGCGCTAATCGTATTTATCCAGAGCAATGGCAAAAACTGATTGATAGTGTGCCAGAAACAGCAAGAGATCAGCCAACGCAAGCCTTATATGATGCTATATGGGGCTTAGATGAATTGGCAAAAAGACGAGCCGCTAAAGAATGGATGGCTTGGGGCGCGCAAGTTGCTTTAGGTAACGCCTATCAACCCAGTCATGAAAGTGAGCATATCACCGAAAAAATGGTTAAGCAGGCGCGTATGGAATTGCATTATGCTCAGCAGCGTTACTTTATTAAAGAAAATCAGATTTTAGAAAACTGTGTGCTATTATCAGCCATCGATACGGTCATCATTCATGGTCGTCAAGATTTTGTTTGTCCCATTGAAGCAGGTATGCGTTTACATCAGGCTATGCCACAAGCGCAATACCAGATTTTGCCGAATGCTGGACATATTGCTCAAGGCGCAGAGATGATAGATGCTTTAGTCTCGGCAACGGATCAATTTATAGAATTGGGCTGCAGCTTTGGTTTATCAACTGAAGATGGAGCAATGTGAAGATTATTGGGTGGTCGGGTTAGCGACAGCGTAACCCGACATTGTATCCAAGTAATGTTCCGTATAAGTGGTTAGTCTGCTTTCATAACCTTTTTTATAGTTTACCCCTACTGGAGTTCAGCGGTGTTAGGCGTTGTTTAAGCAATCATTAATGATTGCTCTCCAGTTTTTTTATCAGACTCTTACATTCCTAAAATGCCAATACCCCCAAAAAAACGTTTAATTATTGCAATGACTGGCGCTACCGGTGCTGTTTATGGTGTGCGTATGTTGCAAGTGCTACAAGCGCAGCCAGAATGGGAGACTCATCTGATCATTTCATCTGCCGGTGTCGTTAATTTAAAGCATGAGATGAATATGAAACGTGCTGAATTAATGGCGTTGGCCGATGTTTGTCATGGTATTAATGACATTGCTGCTAGTATTTCTAGTGGCGGCTTTAAAACCGAAGGCATGATTATTGCCCCTTGTTCTATGAAAACATTAGCAGCTGTCGCCCATGGTTTTGGTGAGAATTTAATTTCACGATCGGCGGATGTGGTTTTAAAAGAACGTCGACGCTTGGTGATGATGCCTAGAGAGACGCCATTGAATCTAATACATATTAGAAACATGGCCAGCGTTACCGAAATGGGCGGCATCATGTTTCCACCTATGCCCGCTTTTTATAGTAAAACTGATTCTTTAACGGCGATGGTCAACGAAACCGTGGGTCGTGTATTGGATATGTTTGGGGTGAATGTTGAAGGTTTGTATACGCCTTGGGAAGGCTTGTAAATGCCTAGACTAGATTTTTCATCAATAGTGGATGGACTCTACTTATTCACCCTTATACCATAGGTATCTATACAAGTTTCTTATCGGCGTGGTAACGATAAGAATCACCGTAGGGGCGTATTGCATACGCCCATCATCGGAACAATGTTATAGAGCTTATTTTATAAGGGCGTATGCAATACGCCCCTACGATCTTCAGCACAATGTTATCGTTCGCGCGTGGGAATGCTAACAATTATTT
>QVQD01000014.1 GCA_003584875.1 Methylococcales bacterium | reverse complement strand
GACGGAAACTATACCATCTAACCCTTTTAAAGGGTGTTGCACTTATTATATGAATTCGGGTATATTTATTTTGGGTGTAAATGTATTTATAAATAAAAAAATTATACCATAATATTGTGCTTTTTTTATTATAGATTTAGTAAGAACATGAATCTATTCATTTTTAATCATGCTAGCAGCATCTTAATTTAGACGATGAGGTCGTGATACTTGCATCACACTTCAAGCAATTAAATTAAAGATATTATTAGCGACCGTTAGCTGTAGCGTGATGTCGATTAGAGTTGTGGTATTTTCTTTGAAAAAATGTTTGCCGGTGTTGTTTGAAAATAACCGGTTAAGTGGCGCGTATTTAAAATCGTCAGTTCGATAAGAAACACCCGGTATAGGTGGCATGGCATCTAGGTTCATGGCTATATAGGGTTTGCCTTCTACACTATTTAGCTCATTTATAAGTGCTTCATAGGCGTCAATGTTGATGAAAAAAGTACGATAACTCCCATCAACGCTGTGCTTGTGGACATCTGAAATTACGGTGTCGATCATTTCTGCGGTGTAATTAGCATATTTTTCAAGCTGGGTTGGAATGTCTTGTTTCTGCCATGAACTAGGCGCACATTCATCATTAATAACATGAAAATCGAGTCGGTAATCTACAACTGCATTTTTTAAATTGTCTTGAACTCGGACTATAACTTGTTGATAACGATTAACGAAGCCAGGTTTTTGATATAAGGCGTTATTTTCGCGTAGATATTTAAAGCGAAGCTGTTGATGTTCAGTGGCATTTTTAACGGCAAGACAGTCTTTAATAATAGCAAGCGTGGGATGTTGTTGATTGGCTTCGGCGTCAGGAACGATCGTTGAATGATTTAAGCCTTCAAGTAATTTAAAGACTGGAGCATCGTTGTGTTGCGTTACTGCGATAATATGCGCTTTAGTGGTCTCGTTATAATTTATTTCTAATTTTATACTATCCAATGAAGCCGAGGCTGCTCGTATTGTGCCATCGGAGCCGGGTTCACTAGCGCCTTTGGCGACCAAGCCTTTCAGTTTGCTGTAGGTCTCAGTTCCAGATAGTATAAAAACAAAGGGTCCTTTCTCTGCTTCACAAGGATAGAGTTTTTTTCCTGAAAATAAGTCCCTCTCAGCGAGTGCCCAAGAAAATGGGCTGCCTAATTCTAAACCTTCCAGAATAGTACGACCGGTTTGAAAACCGTTTTCAAGACCGCCTTTGAACAATTTCGCTAGCGCTGACTTTCCCTGTGCCGCTAATCGTGAACCAAAATTAGCTGGCGCTAGCATGATTAAGTGACGGACGGGACATTGCGTTAAATCACCTTTACAGACATCGAACAAATAATGGCTTAACCAAGTTCTAACCACAGGGCCGCCAGTTGAGTGGACTATAATATCTAAAGAGTAGGGTGATAAGCTTATTTTGTGCTGACTTACAAGATCATCAATTCGCTCTTGCATACCTTGTGCTAAATCATCAAAGCTTAAATCGTCTTGCATAGATTCATAATCACCCAGCCAAATATCGCTGATGGTGCTAGCAGTGTTTTGAGACTTTAATAGCTGTTTTAATGGCTCGAAAGAATGATAGTTATCGCTCCAGCCGTGGATGATTAGTATTGGATTGGGCATTATGTGCTCCTTTGTTTATATGAGTGATGTTAGGCAGCCAATCAGCGGTTAAAAAATAAATAATGTGGTTGCTAATCTCATCGTTCCTACACAGCAGTGTTAGTGTTCAAAGTTAAGGTAGAAACAGCAAGAATTTGGATTGCAATAGTTTCAGCGACTGTGAAAGTTTTATAAGACATAACCAATAACCAAGTGCAGTAAAAGTGACTGTAAGTTATTGATAGGTATATTTAGAAATCGAAGATTTTGTTTAATTAAGGAATAATTTCACAGTATCTTCAGTTATTGCCTTTTGAAATGGATAAGCATCTGTAGGTCGGAATAAGATTTTACGAGCGTAAGAGCTATGAAAGTAACCAAAAAACTTTTTTAATTTTGTAAACCATTGTTTTTATAAAATGTGGGAGAGGTTTTAGAGACTGCGAAAGTAATCTTTTTATTTCCCTCTCTTTAGCAAAGAGGGGTTAGTGGAGATTGGGTCTATTAAAAATAATCATTAAATATTAGTAGCCTCTCCCAAAAAACTTTTACAGTCAATTGAGTAAAGTGTTTCCTGCATTGGCAGTGCTCCTTTGCGGAGGCACTGCCAAGCGTTAGGATTGAAGGGCTTTATTCCCGTCTACAAAATTCTTAAAATTACTCAATAGTGGCAGTAACGTCGGAGTGTGGCAACGATATATTTTCGTATTATGCTTTTTTGCGACGACTCGCCAAACTTAATGCTAAGCCCGTAAGTCCTAGGCCAAACAGTGTTATAGATTCAGGCTCTGGTATATTTGAGCAAGGAACGCCGGGTGTTGGTGAGCAAGATTGATTGCCACCATCAACAGATAAAGTTGATTTTGCTAAGGTAACAAGCCAACCGTTTTGGTTTTGATCGATATTAATTTTCAGCATAAGACCTGAGTTGATTTGGGTGGTGGCCCATGTTGCTAAATAAGGGGTTAAGTCAAAAGTAGTAAAAGCCCAAATATTATTGTTGCCCGCTAACGTTCCTAGAGTTACCCAGCTACTGCCATCATAGGCTGAGATAGTGTCGATCTCATCTGTATTATTGTGAGGAACCTGAGCATCCACATCAAAAGCAGAAACTTGTAGTGTAGCTGATGTAAATGTTGCTGCGATAGTACCTTGAGTCCAGCCCCAATCTTGTCCAAAGCTTCTATAATAGGGTGAGCTTAGTTTATTGGCGTCACTATCAAGAAAATAAGTAGTGCCAGGTCCAGGGGTGACGAATTCTCGGATATCGGTAATAGGTGTGGCATTTGCTGCTGAAAATGTAGCCAATAAAGGTATTGCAAAGAGTATGTTTTTTATAAAATTGTTCATGAGTAGAGTTCCTAAATATAGTTAGATTGAAGATGACTAGGTAGTCATAAGTCTAACTAGCACTAGCTGTGCCATGATTAATAAAATATTATTATTCAGAAAGATAGATTGAAGTTAGCTCTACAAAAGCAATCGTGTTGAAATAAAATGTAAAAAAAACTGACATAGTCACCAAGGCTTAATAAAGTCTCAGAGATTAATATTGTCTG
>QVQD01000207.1 GCA_003584875.1 Methylococcales bacterium | reverse complement strand
CCCAGTATGTTTTTTAAAAGGTTCACACTTACAACCAAATAGCATCCCATAACGGGTAATCACCTATATGCTCAACAATACCCGCGCGTAAAGGATTGCCAACAATATAACGTGCTACCGAACGCAAATTTTCATCTCCACGTAGAGCATGATCGTGAAAGCCTCGTTGCCATACCGACCCTTGCCGCCCCATGCTTGCATTTATGGCAATCGATGATCGTGCTTTAATTTTTTTGACCAACTCAGACAAACTTAATGGCTCATTGAGTTGAAATAACCAATGAAAATGATCCGGCATAATGACCCATGCTAAAGAGTTGACCGATTGTTCATCATGTAATTGACGCATTTCCATCACCAGTAATCGACCATTTTGAAAATCTTCAAAAAAAGGTCGTCTACCATCGGTGCAGCTTGTAATGTGATAAACGTTACCAGGAATAGATACTCTGCCTTTAAGAAGATCATCTCTAGGCATGATTGATTTTATTCATTGTTAATACATTAACCGTGATTTTTTAATAGCGGTCAATATACAGGACAATGTTTGATATGCAGCTAATTATATTTTGTAGGGGGGGGCTTGGTGCATATGATTTGCTTTTTTGATACTGGGCGAATCTGTCGCCCCTACAGTATTTGGGCTACAAAGATTTGTATTAGCCAAGGTTGGTTATTTAAAAACCAAGATACAAAAAAAATAGGTATCGGTCTGTAGGGGCGAATTCATTCGCCCAGTATGTTTTTTTAAAAGGCGTATGCCCCCTAAAGTTTATAAGCAATAGAAAAGGTTGGTTATTTAAAAACCAAGATACAAAAAAAAATGAGTATCAGTCTGTTTGGGGGGGCTTGGCGCATAAGATTTGTTTTTTTGATACTGGGCGAATGAATTCGCCCCTACAGTTTAAAGGCTACAAAGGTTTGTATTAGCCAAGGTTGGTTATTTAAAAACCAAGATACAAAAAAAATAGGTATCAGTCTGTAGGGGCGAATTCATTCGCCCAGTATATTTTTATTTAAAAAGGCGAATGTCCCCTACAGTTTATAGGCATTAGGCAAGGTTGGGTTCTTCAAAAACCAAGTTACAAAAAAAATAAGTATCGGTCTGTAGGGGCGAATTCATTCGCCCAGTATGTTTTTATTTAAAAAGGCGAATGTCCCCTAAAGTTTATAGGCATTAGGCAAGGTTGGGTTCTTCAAAAACCAAGTTACAAAAAAAATAAGTATCGGTCTGTTTGGGGGGGCATGGCGCATATAATTTGTTTTTTTGATACTGGGCGAATGAATTCGCCCCTACAGTTTAAAGGCTACAAAGGTTTGTATTAGCCAAGGTTGGTTCTTTAAAAACCAAGTTACAAAAAAAATAAGTATCAGTCTGTTTGGGGGGGGCTTGGCGCATATAATTTGTTTTTTTGATACTGGGCGAATCTGTCGCCCCTACAGTATTTGGGCTACAAAGGTTTGTATTAGCCAAGGTTGGGTTCTTCAAAAACCAAGTTACAAAAAAAAATAGGTATCGGTCTGTTTGGGGGGGGGCATGGCGCATAAGATTTGCTTTTTTGATACTGGGCGAATGAATTCGCCCAGTATATTTTTATTTAAAAGTAATGTAGGTCAGGTTAGCGCTAGCGTAACCCGACAGGATGCTCGATAAACTGCTTGGCTTACGCTAGAGCGTTACGCCAAGCAACAAATTCGTGAGTTTTGACTCCAAAACCTAGCTCTCAAAATAATGATAACGATTCTTACCTGCTTGTTTAGCGACATACATGGCTTGGTCGGCTTGTTCGATTAAGGTGCTTATATTTGTATCTTGGTAGCTTGCATGGCGTCCATAAAGACTCACGCCAATACTTGCGGAGACATTGAGTGTTAATGTTTCTACGTTAATGGCTGCTGAGCAGGCTTGTAATAAATGAGTAACGGGGATTTTTCCAATATCATGTTCTGATAATTCGGTTAATAACACGATGAATTCATCGCCACCCAAACGCGCTACGGTGTCGGTTTTTCGGAGTGCTGCTTTCATGCGTTGACTAACGGTGATTAAAACTTTGTCGCCGATGTCGTGGCCATGGTTGTCGTTGATTTGTTTAAAGCCATCTAAATCTATAAATAATACGGCTAAGTAGCCTCTCTCACGATTAACTCTAGCCATCGCTTGTTCTAATCGGTCCATAAATAGCAGGCGGTTAGGTAAGCTGGTTAAATTATCGTAATAAGCTAATTCTTTTAGATCGTTTACTTGTACTTCTTTAAGATCAATTGTTTGATTGGCTTTCTGCCAAGCTTTCTCATAAAAATAATGCCCTATGAAAATATAATTCAATACGAACATCGTGTAACCGATCATTCTGCCGTATAGAGGGAGTGCTGTTTCATGATAAATGTCTATGGACAAGTTATTAGGGTGATAAATACATGTATAAATGCGATTAATAAGAATGCCAACCATCAGGATTGAAAGAGTAGAGTTAAATTTGAGATAAATAGACTTATCAATTTTAATTAAGGCTGTTAATGCTTGTAGTTGCACTATATTAGTTACCATTAAAAGCATAGAAGTCATTAACACACGGTTCTTAAAATCGGTTTGCCGAATCTGCTCAAAGGCAATGAAGTAAACGATCAATAGTAGTAAAGCACTGATGAGTTGTGCTTTAGTGATAGCTTGAGTAAATGATCTAAATAAAAAAATTTTAGCAACCATAGCTGCCACTAAGCAGGTATTAGCTAAGGTGAGTAAATAATAACTAGTGAGAGGAGCTATCGCCCAAAATAAACAGGAAAGCATGAACAGATAAATAGAAACAGTCCAATAAACTTTTGTTTTGAAGTAGTTCTTTTGGTCTTTAAAACCAATAATCGAGCTTATGCCTAGCCCGAAAGCAATAATGGCAAATATGCCATAAAACAGTTGGTTGTATTCAATCATAGTGTTAAAGGTGTTTTCCTGTTTTAGGGCTGATTAAACTCTCCCGAATTCATATAATAAGTGCAACACCCTTTAAAAGGGTTAGATGGTATAGTTTCCGTCAACCAAAACAAAAAACTAAAGAGGTGTCCAATGAGAACAACATATATCCATCTAACCCAAGAAGAACGATACCATATCTACATAGAGCATAAGAAAAAAGTTTCCGCAGGCCAAATAGCCAAAGATTTAAATCGAAATAAAAGCACGATTACTAGAGAATTGGAACGAAATACAGGCAACC
>QVQD01000077.1 GCA_003584875.1 Methylococcales bacterium | reverse complement strand
GATACTTTCTTTTGCTCCGCCAAAAGAAAGTATCCAAAGAAAAGGCGGCTCGATTGCCGCTGCTTCCTGCGCTCCTCGATTTTGTCGGGGGTCGGTAGAGAGGGCTTCCTTGCCCTCCTACCGACGCACGGCATCCATGCCGCGCCCCTTCGGGCTAATCCCAACAAAACCTGCGGTGCTCGGCGCGGCAAACGAGAGTAAAGCAACTTCACTGCGTAACACTAGGTGGTAATCAATTGATGGCAGCCCCCATCTTAAATATAGGTAGGTACATAGCAACAACTAAGCCCCCTATGAGCACGCCTAAAACCACCATAATCATAGGTTCCATTAAACTGCTTAAATTATCGACTAAGTTATCAACTTCTTCTTCATAAAAGTCGGCAACTTTAGCTAGCATGGCATCCATAGAACCTGACTCTTCACCAATAGCAATCATTTGCTGCACCATGTGAGGAAATAGGCTGGTTTGTAGCATAGCAAATTGTAAGCGTTGTCCTGTTGCGACTTCTTCACGCATTTTCAATACAGCTTCACAATACATAATATTGCCACAGGCACCAGAAACTGAATTCAAAGCATTGACTAAAGGCACACCAGCCGCTGATAAGGTTGACAAGGTTCTTGAAAATCGGGCAATCGCTGACTTGTTTAAAATAGTACCGATCACTGGGATTTTTAATAAGGTTCTATCTAGATAGCGATTAAAGGTTTTTGACCGCTGCTTGAAGTAAATGAAAATATAAATGACCCCAATGATGATGCCTAGGATTAACCACCAGATTTGTTTTAATGTTTTAGACATGTCGACAATCATGCGAGTAAAGATAGGTAAATCAGCACCGAAACTTTTAAATAAATCTTCAAAGACTGGTACTACAAATAGTAGAAGTATGGCCGTAACTATAAAAGCCACGATAATCACCGCGATAGGATAAGTTAAGGCTTTTTTTATTTTCTTCTTCATGGACTCGGTTTTTTCTTTATAGGTGGCGATTTTGTCTAGTAATGTTTCTAGTACTCCAGCGCTTTCGCCAGCTTCAACCAAATTGCAAAATAACTCATCAAAGTAGAGTGGATTTTTTTTAAGTGATTCTGCTAAGGTGTCGCCACTCTCAAGATCAACTTTAATTCTTAGTAGCATTTGTTGCATACTTGGATTTTCATGGCCTTTGCCAATAATATCGAATGCTTGGACTAAAGGTACGCCAGCCTTAAGCATGGTGGCTAATTGCCTTGAGAATATAGCGATGTCAGCGGGCGTAATTTTTCGGACTCTTGAAAACAATGGCTTAGATTTTTTTCTTATTCGGGTAACGTGATAACCTTGGCGTCTTAATTCTATACGTGCGATGACTTCAGTTTTTGCAGGAATTTCACCCTTACTTTTAGTTCTGCTTTTATCAAAACCTTGCCAGATAAAATCATATTGTTCGATTTTGTTAGTCATGATTAGTCCTTAGTTATTCGATCTATTTCTTCTAGGCTAGTAATGCCCATACGAATTTTATTTAAGCCGGAACTGCGTAGATCATTGATGCCTTCGGACTTAGCGAGTTGGGCCAATTGCATAGCATTACCACCTTCTAATATGAGCGCACGCATAGGGTCACTTAAGGTCATCATCTGATAAATGCCGATTCTACCTTTATAACCATTGGTACAACGTTCACAGCCGACAGGGCTGTATATTTTAAGTGAGCTTAATTCTTCTATTTTAAAGCCCGTGGCAATAAGGGTGGCTTCAGGGAGATTGGCGGGTGTTTTACAGTGTTCACATAATCTTCTAGCTAGGCGTTGAGCAATGATTAAAATAACCGCAGATACGATATTAAAAGGTTCAATGCCCATTTGCATAAGGCGATTTAAGGTCTGTGGGGCATCATTGGTGTGTAATGTTGAAAGCACTAGATGCCCTGTTTGTGCAGCTTTAACGGCGATTTCTGCGGTTTCTAAATCGCGAATTTCACCGACCATAATAACGTCAGGATCTTGGCGTAAAAAAGCACGTAAAGCATTGGCAAAGGTGAGTCCGGCTTTGATATTCATATTTACCTGATTAATACCTTCGACTGTGATTTCAACAGGATCTTCGGCGGTAGAAATATTGCGTTCGACACTGTTAAGTATGTTGAGTCCGGTGTAAAGAGTAACGGTTTTGCCGCTGCCGGTAGGGCCGGTAACCAGAACCATGCCATAAGGCTTGTTAATAGCTCGAAGAAAAAGCTTTTCTTGTTCAGGTTCGAAGCCTAGCTTTTCAATGCCAATTTGAGCGCTGCTTGGATCAAGAATTCGCAGGACAATTTTTTCGCCAAATAGTGTCGGGCATGAGTTGACGCGAAAATCAATGGCACGATTTTGAGAGAGGGTCATTTTAATCCGTCCATCTTGTGGGACACGGCGTTCGGCAATATCCATTTTGGCCATGACTTTTATTCTGGATACGATCCGAGTCGCTATATTACTAGGGGGACTAGCGACTTGATAAAGTATGCCATCGGATCTGTAGCGTATTCGGAAGTATTTTTCATAAGGCTCCATGTGGATGTCAGAAGCTCCTTTTTTAATGGCATCTAACAATATTTTGTTAACAAAACGAACGACAGGTGCATCGTCAATTTCTGAATTGCCTTCGGTTTTGAAGAAGTCTTCGTCGTCAATATTATTGCTGTTAATATCCAGGTGTTGAAGTTCTCCATCGAGTAGATCAGACATTGAGGTGTCTGCTGCCTCTAACAGTTTTTCTATTGTGTTGAGTAATTTTTTTTCATCAACGAGTATGGCTTCTGCATGCAGTTGGCTTTGAAACTTGATGTCATCTAAGGCCTGAAAATTAGTGGGGTCTGATATTGCAATAAATAAAGTATCTCCGCGCTTAATAAGCGGAAGTATATGATGTTTTCGTATAAGTTTTTCATTCAATAATTGAATGGGTAGACTTTGAAACTCAATCGCTTCAAGATCAAAAAACGGCAAGTTGTATTCTTTTGAAGCTTTAATAGCAACTTGATGGCTATCAATAAAATTATTAATGACCAGATAACTCAATAAAGGTGTATGTTTTCTTTGTGCTTGGGTTCTATGGATTTCAATCTCGTTTTCTGTCAATAGTCCATCTTGAATTAAGTAATGAATGAAGTCACTAAGCGGAATGTTTTCAGATGAGTTAGCCATAGGCAAAGTTTAAAGTTAAGGTTTGAGAAGAAGGCAAAAAAAGTAGGTCGGGTTAGCGATAGCGTAACCCGACATTTCGTAGATCATTTTGTCGGGTTACGCTATCGCTAACCCGACCT
>QVQD01000192.1 GCA_003584875.1 Methylococcales bacterium | reverse complement strand
TTTATGGGTACAAATTTAAAATTGTTGCCTGAATATTCTATAACTTCATACACTGATAATTCGACTATGGCGTTTTCTGTCGGCTGCATAAGCAAAACACGCCGTAATATCATCTTGAGTCAAATAATCATAATCTTCTAAAATCTCTTGCTCACTCAGGCCAGAAGCTAAGCAATCAAGAATGTCATCTATAGTAATTCTAAAGCCTCTAATACAAGGCTTGCCGGTTCTTTTACCGGCTTCAATAGTAATGATGTCGTGTTAGTCATTGCCTGTCATGGCGCAAATCCCTAAGTCCACTGGGTCTTCAAGCAATTCTTGATAATCAGCTTAAGACAAATAACAGATATTTTTTCAATATCAGCATTAGTTAACCAGTGTGGCCGTGCACTCATAAGCTTAGTCTCGATTAGTTGTTTATAACAATCTTGGTTGATTATATTTTCTTTATTATATTTCACTGAACAACTATAACCATGTGCGATTTATCAATAAGGCAAAACCCAATAGGTTTTCTTGCTCACTCTATAACTTAATGTGTGTGTCCTGAGACTTTTTAGCAGGACAAAGAAGTTCATTGTGTCATCAAGTTACTGCGGTATGTTTGCAATAAAAGCTTTTGTGTATACCGAGGCAATTTTTTGTTTCGACCTAAATATTATCTTGTGCACTATAAGACTTGCTAGACCCACACTAATATATTTGTTGTAGGTACAAAAACAGTTTTTGTGGCTGCTTAGATAAATGTGGTGTGCCATTAAAAGTTGATTGTTTGGGTAAAAAGTCAGGCTGTTTATGTAAAACTGCCTAGTAAACAGTATAAAACGAGTAGTAGCGATGCCGTGATAGTGTAATGATCTACTGATAGATTTATCGTTTCTTCTTATGCTAATCGGTATTTGCTGCCGGTTATGAGCGTAGATATTTTCTAATACTGAAGTTGCAGAAATTACTTTATTTGTACTCAAAACTGATGAGCTTTAACTCTTACCCTTTTAAATATTGAAATAAATTGTTACATCACTATGTTTGGAGTCACAACTCTTGAGATTTATTGTTGCGTAGATAGCTAGAACGCTAGCGAAATCAATGATGTGATATGAATGTAATGGGTTTTATTTTGTTTTACTCTAAGATTTTTATTCCGGCAAAGACTAGGAGTGTAGATATTTAATCTTAATTGCCGCTAATACCTTGCCAAAACAATGCTTAAATACTTAAATTCTAAGTGGTTGGTGGATTAGAAACATTCTGATAATATTCACACTGCTAAGAGTTGTAAGAATAAGCCTGCAGATAATAAATGTAATTTAAGTAAAATTGTTACATTTAGCCGAGTGGCTAACTTCAAATGTTCGGATGTAATGGCAGACAAATGCTGCGTTAACTTTCGCTATTTAACGAGTCTTACCTAGCTAATTGGGTTCTATTAAGGTCGAATAGTTACAAAATTTATTAATATGGCTGGGCACTACCTGTTATAGGGGTTACCGCAGAGCTTGTTTGTTATAAGGAACCCACATGAAGCAAGTCTCAAAAAATATTGACGACATCAACCAGTTAGAAGCCATTCTTAGCGCTACTGAAATACGTGAGCCTGCTGGCTCAGCGTTATCCATACTCATTCATATATATACTGCTTTCACCAACAAAGTATGGTTACAAGCGATTAGTCAAAAAATTCAACAGAGTTTTCCAAGTGCTCATGTCATCGGAGCGACGACCTGTGGAGAAATATTGAATGGAGAAACAGTGCTAGAGCAGACTGTTATTAACTTCACCTTTTTCTCATCTACCCAGATTCACCCATTTGTGATGCCTATTATAGCCGGCGAGGAACTGGCAATTGGTCAACAATTGCGGCACTTTGTCGATGAACTCGGTGATAGGGTTCCGGCCATTATGCTCTTGACCACACCGTTGACCACTAATGCCAATGAAATAGCACAGGGACTGATGCTCTCGCCTCCCTCTTTTGAAATCTTTGGTGGTGGTGCTGGTGATTACAGCTTAAAAACCAATTATGTCATGTATGGTTCAACGATCTATGCTGCCGCTGTGATTGCTATCGTTTTCCAAGGCCATGAGTTACAGGTGGAAAAAACTAGCTTTTTGGGCTGGTGTGCTATGAGCAATGGAATGACGATTACCCAAGCATCAGGAAATACTATTCACACAATTGATGGGCGCCCTGCTTTTGAAATATATCAACATTATTTTAATATACAGAATGATGCAAAGTTTTTTAGCAACGCTTTAGGTTTTCCGTTTTTAATCAACCGAAACGGACAGATTATTGCCTTAGTTCCAGTGGCTGTAGGTTTGAATAATTCTCTCGAGTTTATATCTACTGTTTATGAAGGTGAAATACTGAGCATAGGTTTCATGGATACGGATTTGATCCATAAAAACTTAACGGAAATACAAAATAAAATGCTCACTTTTCAACCAGAATCCTTGTTGATTTATAGTTGCGGCTGTCGTCGTTGGGCGCTACGTGATGACATTAAGTCTGAAACTAATGCCTTTGAAAAGATTGCGCCAACTGCTGGATTTTACACTGTGGGCGAGTTTTGTAATCAAGGGACTACTTTGCCACAGTTAAATTTGGCTTTTGTGATAGTCGGCATGAGAGAAGGTAGGCCTATTGCCCCATTGCAGCCAGCTCTTAACCCGTTAGCGATCAACGGCAGTTCAGTTACTGATATTTATAATAGTTCTCATCTAAATGTTATTACTAGATTATCTTATTTTAATAATGTGCTGAGTCACGAGCTTTTAATAGCAAAAGAAAAAGCAGAGCAGCTATCGAAAATTAAATCACAGTTTTTAGCGAATATGTCTCATGAAATTCGCACGCCCATGGCAGCAATCATTGGCTTTTCAGAGATTGCCTTGCTTAAAGATATGCCGGTAGAGATTAATGACTATTTAAAAAATATCAATACCGCCTCCAACAATTTGCTAGAGATTCTTAACGACATTTTGGATTTGTCCAAAATTGAAGCGGGACAGATGAGGCTTAATTTAAGTGCCTTTAGTCTGCAGGAATTGCAAAAAACACTAGTTAACTTGTTTATTAAAGCTGCGCACAAAAAAGGCCTAGCATTGAATATAGGCATTGCAAATGATGTGCCCGACTATCTTATCGGTGATAGCGTTCGCTTAAGGCAAGTGCTTATTAATCTAGTTGGAAATGCCATTAAATTTACTCAACAAGGTGCAGTAACACTGAGTATTAGTCTGCAACAAATCATAGACCAGCAAGCACGATTATTATTTGCGGTAACGGATAGCGGTATCGGTATGAGTGCAGAGCAGCAAGCTAAGTTATTTCTATCCTTTAGTCAGGTGGATGATGGTTATGACAGAAACTATGAAGGTACAGG
>QVQD01000027.1 GCA_003584875.1 Methylococcales bacterium | reverse complement strand
GCGCTCTAACCTTTGAAGGCAAGGCGATAGTATTAAATGCTTTATTAGCAACGGCTGGCGCAATCCTTTGTATGGTGCCTTCTTTAAAAATTTATTTAGATACTATGGCTTTTGATGAACATGCCAAACGGTATTTGAAGATAGGACAATATTACGGCTTATGTGAAAAGCAATTTGAGATTTTAGATGAGACAAACTTGGCAGTAATAGATCAATTGTTTATCGATATTGGTAAGCAAGCCTTAATTGAAACCGGCGATTGGTTGTTGTTGCATAGGCAACGCCCAGTTAAGATGCCGGTAATGTAGGGCAATAGAGTGTTTTTTATGACTAAAAAATTCCCTACCTACAGACTTATCTGTAAAATTGTCGTATTTATTTTGTAAATGGAGCAATAGTTAAATGGGTAGAGCGTATCAAAATCGTAAAGATTCTATGGCTAAAACATCTGATGCTAAGGCAAAGGTGTATAGCAAATATGGTCGTGAAATATATGTCTGTGCTAAAGCTGGAGGCGTTGATCCTGATGGCAATTTAGCATTACGTGGCTTGATTGAAAGAGCAAAAAAAGACCAAGTTCCCACTCATGTTATTGAAAAAGCCATAGATAAAGCCAAAGGTGGTGGTGGCGAAGATTTTGCACCTATACGTTATGAAGGCTTTGGGCCGGGGGGTTGTAAAGTCATTGTTGATTGTTTAACCGATAACCCAAATCGTACTTTTGGCGATGTACGGCTCTGTTTTACAAAAACAAAATGTAAAATTGGTACGCAGGGTGTGGTCAGTCACATGTTTGATCATGCAGCTATTTTAGTATTTGAACATAGTGATGAAGACATTATATTGGAGGCTTTACTTTCAGCTGATGTTGATGTCAGTGATATTGAAAGTACTGAAGGTAAAATTACCGTTTTTACGCCTCATTCAGAATATTTTAAGGCCAAGCAAGCCTTAGTAGATTTGTTAGGCAATATAGACTTTGATGTCGATGAAATTCAATTTATACCTAAAGAATTCATGACGATGAACCCTGATGACGTCGAATTATTTGAGAAATTTTTAGATTTATTGAATGATTTAGATGATGTGCAAAATGTTTATCATGATGTAAATGATTGATTTTTATATTGTGTGAATTCCACCTATGATACTTAGGTGGAATAAGCATCGAGCTACTGTTATTAAACCTCTATTTGTTCAGCCTCTTCTTCAAATTCAACTTGATTGAAAAGATGATCCAAGGCTAGATGAACTTCATCAATGCCTGTTTTTTTCAGAGCAGAAAATAACTGTATCGTTAAAGGAAAATTAATATCTATGAGCTCTTTTTGCACTTGCAATAAAGTGTTTTTAGCTGCTCCATAGGTTAATTTATCGGCTTTAGTGAGTAATATATGTAATGGCAAACCAGTATGCTGACACCATTCAACCATTTGCCAATCGAATTCAGTTAAGGGATGGCGTACGTCCATGACTAAAATAATGGCGCATAAAGACTTACGTCGCGTTAAATATTTTTCCATCAGTTCATGCCATTTCTTTTTTACGGCAACAGGTACTTTGGCATAACCATAACCCGGTAAATCCACAAATCGTTGCTGATCATTAATTTCAAAAAAATTAAGCATTTGCGTTCTACCAGGTGTTTTACTAATTCTTGCTAAGCCATTTTGTCGGGTGAGGGTATTAATAGCACTTGATTTTCCGGCATTTGAACGTCCAGCAAAGGCAATCTCTTTGCCTTTATCATCAGGGGTATCTTTAAGATCGGGTGAACTATTGATAAATTTTGCTTGGTGATAAATTGGATTCATGGCTATCTCGCTTAAGCTTACTAATTAGGGTAGAATCTGGCTACATTTAGTAGCCTGCATAGATTAAGGGCTACCATACAATGACAACTTTATTCCAAAGGAAATCCGATGAAAAAAAAATTGCTGGCTCTTTTATGTGCCATGGCATTTGCCGGTACTTCAAGTATTTTACATGCAGAAGACAGTATTGATGCAGGAAAAGAAAAAGCAGTTGCTTGTATAAGTTGTCATGGAGAGCATGGCAACAGTTTAGTTTCAACATTTCCTAAACTGGCTGGCCAGCATTCTTCATATTTTGTAAGGCAGTTACAAGCCTTTAAAAACGGTACGCGCAAGAATCCGATGATGTCTGCGATTGCATCTGGTTTATCACAGAGTGATATGGCTGATCTAGGTGCTTACTATGCGTCACAAAAAATCTCAGCAAATGAATTGCCTATTTTAGATGAAGATGATGATGAAAAGCCGGTAGCTACGACAAGTAAAGACAAAAATCCTTTACAGGAAATAATTGCTCAAGGCTCTGATTTGTACCGAAATGGCGATCTAACTCGAGAAGTTTCAGCTTGTATTGCTTGTCATGGACCTTTCGGTGAAGGAAATAAACCCGCCGCATTTCCATCATTAAAATCGCAACATGCTGATTATTTGATTAAATCATTGACTGATTATAAAACCGATGCTCGCAGTAATAATCCAGAAAATATGATGCGTATGATTGCTAAAAAAATGACCGCCGAAGAAATTAAAGCAGTGGCCTATCGTATATCAATGATGAAGTAAGCATTAGGGCTAGTCCCTTAACACAGAACATTTGAACGACCTTTCTCGGCTTTTTTAATCGACTATCTTCAATGGAAACTTAATTTATGTTAAAAAAAATCATAAAAATCAGTTTGATAATCTTATTTTGTTTTTCTACTTTTTTAGTAAAAGCAGAGTCTGTAGGTTATGAAACGCTATCACCTGCTCAAGCGACACAAAATCCTGAAAAAATCGAAATCATTGAGTTCTTTTGGTACGGCTGTCCTCATTGCTATGCCTTTGAACCTTTGCTTGAAAAGTGGAAAAAAAGTCTACCTGCTAATGTAGAATTTATTCGATTACCCGCTGCATTTAATGAATTATGGAGTAAACACGCTAAAGCTTATTACACCGCAGAAGCATTAGGTATCGTTGATAAAATTCATGCTGATTTTTTTGATGCGATACAGAATGGTAAAGAAAAACTAGATACTGAAGCTAAGTTAGCCGCTTTTTTTGTTGCTCATGGTGTGACTGAAAGCCAATTTAAAGAAGCTTATAGTTCTTTTGCAGTTGATTCTAAAATGCGACAAGCGCCACTTATGGCCTCTCGATATGGCATAACAGGCGTACCTGCAATTATTGTTAATGGAAAATACAAAACAAATGGTACTTTGGCTGGGTCTCATGAAAAAATGATTGAAGTCATGGATAAGCTTATTAAAGAAGAAAGTGCTAAAAAATAATATTAATCGTCTAATAAGTTCTCGCTTAGTTAATCGATCATTTTTTTGGTATTTGATAACTCCCTACTAGCCTTTCAGTACTCAAAGTTAAGAAATATGTAAACTTAATTGTAGGCTGGAATAAGGCTTTTCGAGCATTAGCGAGAA
>QVQD01000059.1 GCA_003584875.1 Methylococcales bacterium | reverse complement strand
GCTTCGCTTAATATCAATGATTCACTGGGTGGTGCATTTATGAGTTGAATTCGCGTCTTTTGATTAAAAAAAACTGTAGATTGTAGAATGGTTAGTCCCCGACCGGCATAGGCCAGACAAAACTAACAATGCTTGGTTTACGACTATTGCGAAGCCCAGCGACAAAACTCATGAGTTTTGACTCCAATACAAAAGCGACAAAACTCGTGAGTTTTGACTCCAATACAAAAGCGACAAAACTCATGAGTTTTGACTCCAATACAAAAGCGACAAAACTCGTGAGTTTTGACTCCATACAAAGCGGTACAACACACGCGGGTCGGGGTTTGTAACCTCGATCGGCATAGGAGCATAAGCACAGCCTGTAAAGAAGTGGGAGTCAAAACTCACGAGTTTTGCTTAAAAATAAAGCCAGGATAACGTAGGTCGGGTTAGCGATAGCGTAACCCGACACAATGCTACAAACTATCTTCCAATGCATTCTTCCATGTTTCTGGTATCTGCCAATTAGCTTTCCATGTTGGCATGTCTGCTGCTGGCATGGGCTTGGCTATGTAATAACCTTGACCATATTTACAACCCATCGTTAATAATATTTCACCTTGCTCTATGGTTTCTATGCCTTCGGCAATGGTGTCATAACCTATATTATTAACCAAGCCAATGATGTTTTTAACAATTAAATAATCTTTAGAGTCTTTTTCTAAAGTGCCAACAAAACTTCGGTCAATTTTAACGATATCTATAGGTAGTTGCTGTAGATAGGTTAAAGAAGAAAAACCGGTGCCAAAATCATCTAGGGAGAACTTAATGCCCATGTCTTTGCAGGCCTGAATAATTTTAATACTTTGGGCTCGATCTTGTAGAGCATTGGTTTCTAAAATTTCAAATTCTAAATAACCAGGCTGATGATTAGGGAACACCGCTAATGCGGCTTGTAGTTTGCTTAGAAAATCCGGTTGATGCAATAAGCGAGCATCTATATTGATACTCACCGCTATGTTCAAGCCAAGCTCACGCCAAGTGTCAATTTGTATTAAGGCAGAGTTTAATACCCAGTAACCCAGTTCTATGCCTAAAGGGTGATTATCTAATAATGATAAAAAGGCATAAGGTCCAAGCAAGCCTCGAGTTGGGTGTTGCCAGCGGATTAAGGCTTCCACACCCATTAACTCACCGCTGTGTAAATCAATTTTAGGCTGATAATGCAATACAAACTCGTCGTGCTTTAAACCATGCTCAATATTTCTCAAGGTTTCTGTGCGAGTATTACTCATATCATCAACTTGGCCATCAAAACGATGGGCGCAATTTTTACCCGATTGTTTAGCGACATACATAGCTTTATCGGCTTGGCTAATCAATTCATCAACATCAACTTCAACGCGCTCTATATCGGATAGGTCTTTATAAATAGTAAAGCCGATACTGGCCGATACGCTTAAGGATAAATTGTTAATCTTAATGGGCGTTTGGCAAGTTTTTAATAAATGTTCGATAGGCGTATCGGCGGCCTGTTCATTTTCTAGGTCGGTTAACAACACTATAAATTCATCACCGCCGATTCTAACCACGGTATCGCTTTCTCGTATTGTTTGCTTAATGAGCTGACTGATGGCGATTAAAAATTCATCACCGGTATTATGGCCGAAGTTATCATTAATCAGTTTAAAGCCATCTAAGTCTATAAAAACAATGGCTAAACAGTTACCTAGTCGACCGACTCTTGCTATAGCTTGTGCCAAGCGATCTTTTAGCAACAGTCTATTAGGTAAGCCCGTTAAGCTATCGTAATAAGCGAGTTGTTCTATTTGGCGACGTTTTTCAATAACAGTGGAAATATCACTGGCTATGGCTAAATACCGTATAGGATTTTGCATCTCGTCTTTAATGGTTGTGATAGTACTGACCACTGAATAGGCTTCGCCATTTTTAGTACGATTAGTAATTTCACCACACCAAAAACCTGTATTGATGACAGCGTTCCACATATCTACGTAAAATTCGTTACCATGTAGACCTGATTTAATAATGCGTATATGTCGACCTAACAACTCATCCCGATTGTAACCGGTGACTTGTAAAAATCGATCGTTAACTTCTACAATAAAACCCTGAAGATCAGTGCTGTAGATCATTTCGTGGGAGCTATTAAAAAAGTCATTAGCGACTTCGCTATATTTAGTTGCGGTTATATCATTGACATAACAGATATAACCTTTAAATGTGCCTTCCGAATTAAAACGTGGCACGCCATTACAATCGACCCAACGGCACTCGCCTTCTTTTGAGCGCATACGGTACTCAATTTGGAACGGCAAGCGTTGATTAAAATGGCTATTAAAAATCTCCAAACAACGGCCATGATCTTCTGTATACATGCTGTTTTGCCAACCATGACTGAGTTCATGTTCTAAATCATGCCCAGAGAAACTGAGCCAAGAAGCATTAAACCAAGCGGGTTTTTTATCGATGTTAGCTATCCAAATCATAGCCGGTGAGGAGTTGGTTAAATCACGAAAGTTTTGCTCAGACAAAATGAGCTGCGATTCAATATGTTTGCGCTCTGAGATATCGGTTTGCATACATAAAAACTGGGTGACTACCCCGAGTCTATTCAAAATAGGTGTCATGCTCAGTTCATTCCAAAACACTGAACCATCTTTGCGATAATTTAATATTTCGCCATGAAAAATTTCATGATTGTTCATGGCCGCCCAGATCTTTGCATACTGTGCTGGATCAGAATCAGTTCCTTGCAATATAGTGCAAGATTTACCTAGAAGTTCATTGAGTGTATAGCCCGTTAATTGCGATGAGGCCGCGTTGCAATACGTTATTTTGTGATGCGCGTCCATCAATATAATGCCTTGATGCATATTATTGAGGATATGGATATTTTGATATTGGGATTCCATCAGCTCTAAAGGTAAAGCCATGACTTTAGGGGCAATCTTTACCATTAAAAATGCAGTGATAACCGATAACAAGGCAGTAATGGCTTTGAACAAACCCGCAACCCAATAAATGGGATACCAGATCGTGATTAATGACATCAAATGAGTGAGGCCACAACTGATAATAAAAGCCGCGAATAATCCGACTAACGACCTAGCCATAAAGACTTTACGTTTTGCTAAGAAATACAGCAAGGTTATCGGAATAGAAAAATAAGCCAGCGAGATGAGTAGATCAGTAATGATATGGAGTTTTAATAAAATTGGGCTCCAAGATAAACAATAGCCGTGTGGAATAAGGTTTTGAATGGTAAAAAGGTTTTCCATAGCGGGCATTTCATCAATAAATAAGGATATAAGATTATAAATAATAATGAAATTATTTAAAGCTTTATTAAAGATGTAAAGTCATCTTTGACTTACACTTAAGAGGAAATGGCGGTAGGCGTTAAGGTTAGTCCCGTAGGTAGGGAATGCCACTATGTGGCCTAAATCTGTAGGGGCGACAGATTCGCACGAATGTACAGG
>QVQD01000204.1 GCA_003584875.1 Methylococcales bacterium | reverse complement strand
ACTGGGCGAATTTGTCGCCCCTACAGTTTTTTTAATCTTTAGCTGTGTGCGGTGAGGGTTTGGCGCAACTAATGAATGCCAACATTTAATTTAAAGTTAAGAGTATTTATGAGTCGCTAGAAGCTTGTTAAGTGTTAATAAAGCTACAAAAAACCTAAGATAAATTATGCTATAATCCCACGTTGAAAATTAAACCCAGTTCTCAGTAATCATTGCAATGTTGTGTACATCGCTGAGTACATCATCTATAAAATCCCAAATACATTCATGCTAGAAGCCTTAGAAACAAAGAGACGTCGCACTTTCGCTATTATTTCGCATCCCGATGCCGGTAAAACCACCATTACTGAAAAGCTCTTATTGTTTGGGGGCGCTATTCAATTAGCGGGTTCAGTAAAGGGTAGAAAAGCGGCGCGTCATGCGACTTCTGACTGGATGGAAATGGAGAAAGAGCGGGGTATTTCGGTAACAACCTCGGTCATGCAATTTGAACATAAAGATTGCATTATAAATTTGTTAGATACTCCTGGGCATGAGGACTTTTCTGAGGATACTTATCGTACTTTAACCGCTGTCGATTCAGCGTTAATGGTGATAGACGTTGCTAAAGGTGTCGAAGAACGTACCATTAATTTGATGGAAGTGTGTCGTTTGCGTACCACACCCATATTGACCTTTATTAATAAGCTTGACAGGGAAGGGCGTGAGCCTATCGAGCTTATGGATGAGGTTGAGACGGTTTTAAAAATAAAATGTGCACCGATGACTTGGCCAATAGGCATGGGCAAGCGTTTTAAGGGTGTTTATCATCTATACAAAGACGAGATACATTTATTTAGCGCACAGCATGGTGGCAAAATTGCCGAAGCTGAAGTGATTAAAGGCTTACATAATCCTAAACTAGATGAATTGCTTAATGATCAGGCTGAAGAGCTACGTGAAGAAATTGATTTAGTCAAAGGCGCGAGTCATGAATTTAATCTTGAAGAATATTTAGCCGGTCAGTTATCACCTGTTTTCTTTGGGTCGGCGATAAATAATTTTGGCATTATTGAATTACTCGATGCTTTTGCTGAATATGCGCCGTCACCCAGACCTAGAGCTGCTGAACAGCGCGAAGTGAATCCTAGTGAGGAAAAGTTTAGCGGCTTTGTTTTTAAAGTTCAGGCTAATATGGATCCTTCACACCGAGATAGGGTGGCTTTTTTAAGGGTTTGTTCTGGTAAATTTGATAAAGGGATGAAAATTTATCATGTGCGCTTAGGTAAAAGCGTGCAAGTCGCTAATGCCATCACTTTTCAGGCAGATACCCGAAAAAGTGTAGAAGAAGCCTATCCTGGCGACATTATTGGTTTACATAATCACGGCACTATTCAAGTAGGTGATACCTTTACTCAAGGCGAAACGCTTAAGTACGGTGGTATTCCTTATTTTGCGCCAGAATTATTTCGCCGGGTGATCTTAAAAGATCCGTTAAGAGCCAAAGCGCTACAAAAAGGCTTGGTACAATTAACAGAAGAAGGCGCTACCCAACTATTTAAGCCTTTAAAAAATAATGACTTAATTTTGGGTGCTGTAGGTATATTGCAGTTTGATGTAACGGCATTTCGACTTAAGGGTGAATATAATGTTGAATGTGTTTATGACGCCATTGCAGTTTCCACAGTGCGCTGGGTGAGTTCAGATAATGCTGCTAAGTTAGAAGAGTTCAAAAGAAAAGCCTTTGATAACTTAGCCGAAGACGGCGGTGGTTATTTAGTTTATTTAGCCAATAGTCGAGTGAATTTGCAATTAACCGAAGAGCGTTGGCCAGATATTAAATTTAGTGCGACTAGGGAATTATAGTCACATTCTAGATTGGGTAGGGAGTGGTGGATTTTTGCTGTGTAGAGACAGGTCGCGATTAGTCTCCTACGATATTTCAATACAGCCACTGTAGGCCGGAATAAGACTTTTCGAGCGTAAGCGAGAAAAGCGTTTCCGGCATAGGCAGTATTCTGAGCCGGAAACGCCACCATGCGCTACGCTAGCATGATCTTATTACAGCCTACATATTATATTAATTGTGGGTAGTGACCCCTCGCGTAAAAACGATAATAGTTGTATACAACGATGAGCGTAGATTCATATATAATACTCAATAAATTTATTCCCTACTAAAAACAAATACATGACTAGAAAGAAAACAACGACCTTATTTGAAGACTCACTAACAGAGCTCGAACAACTCGTTAATCAGTTAGAGCAAGGTGATGTTTCTCTGGAAGAGTCATTAAAGTCTTTTGAACGTGGAGTTACCCTAACTCGGGTCTGTCAAAAAGCTTTGCAAGAAGCTGAACAGAAAGTTCAAATTTTATTAGAAAAAAACGGCAATCACAGCTTGGAGCCCTTTACCGATGAGTAATGCATTAAAAGAATATTTCAGTCTTTGTCAAAATCGTGTCGAAAGAGCGTTAGACGAACGTTTACCTAACGAACTCATACTGCCTCAAAGACTGCATCAAGCGATGCGTTACAGTGTTTTGGAAGGCGGTAAACGTATGCGCCCTATGTTGACTTATTGTGCAGGTAAGGCCTTAGGTATAGCGCAAGACGTACTCGATGGCCCTGCGTGTGCTGTTGAGTTTATTCATGTGTATTCTTTAATTCATGATGATTTACCCGCTATGGATGATGATGATCTTAGACGTGGTAAAGCGACTTGTCATGTGGCTTTTGATGAGGCAACAGCTATTTTAGCGGGTGATGCTCTGCAAGCCCTTGCCTTCGAAGTATTGGCTCATGACCCTAGTATGAATGCCACAGCCGACGCTCGTTTAAAGATGATTATTGCTTTAACCAGAGCGAGTGGTTCACAGGGTATGGTTGGTGGGCAAGCTATTGATTTAGATTCAGTCGGTACCCAATTAACTCTACCTGAGCTCGAAAATATGCATATACACAAAACGGGTGCTCTAATTCGCGCTAGTGTCAATATGGCTAGCTTGGCTAAGAGTGATGTTGATCCGATAGTGGCAAGCAAATTGGATAATTATGCTAAATGCATAGGTCTATCTTTCCAAGTTAAGGATGATATCCTCGATGAAGAAAGCGACACGGCTACCTTAGGTAAAACACAGGGTAAAGATAAGGATAATAATAAACCCACTTATCCAGCGTTATTAGGTATGGCAGGGGCTAAACAAAAAGCCGAAGAGCTACATGAGATGGCATTACATAATTTAAGTGCTTTTGGTACAGAAGCTGATTTGTTGCGTGACTTATCTTTGTATATTATTCAGCGTAATCATTAATAACCAACTTGCTTACTTAGGATTTAGTCGGGATAATTAGCCCTAAATAAATAAACCAGACTATTTCCTCAGTAAAAGTAGCTTTATCAGATCTTTATGCCTATTGGCTTGATGATCTGTGATAAATGATGAGAGGTCATAGATTACGTGCCGACTCAAGGAATCGACTTATAAATGAATAAATCAGGTAATTATCCTTTATTAGAG
>QVQD01000068.1 GCA_003584875.1 Methylococcales bacterium | reverse complement strand
ATATTTAAAAAAAGGAGAGTTTCGTGCAGGGTATAGACCTGAAAATAGATGATATTTAAGGACTTGACTTATCTATGACAGGTCGGGTTAGCGATAGCGTAACCTGAGATTTTACGCGAATGTGTCGTTAATCGTAATCAAGATGATTTACCAGATAGTGTTGAAATTATAGAAACGCGAATTCAACTCTGAAGCGCATTACTATCGTAGAGCGCTTCACTTCACTATCGTTCAGTACCTATAAAATACTGGTTTATTATTGCCTCTTACCTTAAATGCATAGGTATCTACACAAATAATTGTTAGCATTCCCACGCGCGAACGATAACATTGCGGTGAAGATCGTAGGGGCGTATTGCATACGCCCTTATAAAATAAGCTTTGTAACATTGGACTTTCAATGTTGGGCGTATGCAATACGCCCCTACGGTGTTTTTCTCGTTTCTACGCCGATAAGAAACTTGTGTAGATACTTATGCCTCAAGTAGATAACTTAAAATTATTAATTTCTCCGCGTATTGAATCACACTCTAGCCCGTCGAATTTAGTCCCGCAAATGTCCATCCCCATAAACTACCCATTTATAGGTGGTTAATTCATCAGGGCCTACAGGGCCACGGGCATGAAGTTTGTCGGTGCTGATGCCGATGACTGATCCTAAGCCATAATCACCGCCGCCTGATAATCTTGTTGAGGCGTTAATGAGTACCGAGGCGGAATCAACTTGCTGTTCAAATTGTTTGGCTAGGGCTAAGCTTTGGGTGACGATGCCGTCAGTATGTCCTGAGCCATAATGATTGATGTGTTCAATCGCTTCGTTAATGCCGTTGACGATCTTTATGGAAAGTATCGGCGCTAAATATTCGCTATGCCAATCATCTGCTGTGGCAGGGAGAATATTCGCTAAGATCTTTTGGGTTTGTTCACAACCGCGTAATTCGATGTGTTTTGCAGTAAAGGCTGTGTTAAGTAATGATAGGAGTTGTTCTGCACGGTTTTTATCGACTAATAAGGTTTCTAGGGCATTACACACTTGAACGCTTTGGCATTTGGAGTTGATAGCTAGTTCGATTGCTTGGGTAGGGTCGGCATCTTCCGCGAGATAAAGGTGGCAAATACCATCATAATGTTTAATGACTGGGATGCGTGTGCCTTCGGCAATGCGCTTAATTAAGTCTTTGCCACCGCGTGGAATTAAGACATCAATATAGTCCTCCATGGTTAGCAGTTCATTAACGGCTTCATGGCCGGGTGTGCGTATGATTTGTATGGCGTGTTCGGGAAGTCCTGCTTCTACAGCGCCTCTGATCATCGCATCGGCTAACACTATGTTAGTTTGTAGCGCTTCTGATCCGCCACGTAAAATAACCGCATTACCGCTTTTTATACAAACACCAGCGGCATCGCTAGTGACATTGGGTCTAGATTCATAAATGATGCCGATAACACCCAGTGGCACTGACTTTTTGTAAACTTGCAATCCATTTGGGTTGGTATGGCCAGATAATACTCGATTCAGTGGGTCTGGAGATTGTGCTACTTTCCTGAGTCTGGAAATCATGTATTTGAAGACTTTTTCGTCTATGGTCAGGCGTTTGATGAGCGCCTCTGATTGACCATTTTGCCTAGCTTTAAGTACTTCTTGAGCATTAATTTCAAGAACCTGATCTTTAACGGATTCTAGCGAATCAGCCATTTTTGAAAGCGCTAGGTTGCGTTGGCTTTCAGAGCTTGATGCGAGTTGCTTTGTTGCGATTTTACTTTGTTTGGCAATGACTTGAACGTGGCTGGTATTCATGGGCTAGATAGTTGGTTTTTTTAGGAGGTAAGTTAGCAGGGGTTATTATACTTTTAGCGGACGTCTATTTGCTAAATCAAAAGGTCATGTTTAGGGCTAAAGGTAGTTTCTTTTTGTAACTCAGCTTTCTCGCTTTGGAAGCATAGGTATCTAAACAAGTTTCTTATCGGCGTGGAAACGATCTTTACCACAATGTTATCGTTCGCGCGTGGGAATGCTAACAATTAAAAAGCAACATCATTCCGGCGGTTCATGTGGCATCAATATACTTAAGTTGCAGAAATTATACTGTAGGGGCGAATGTGTCGCCCCTACAAAAACTTAACTGTGGGCAGTTGGGAGCTTGGAGATTTGTTAATTAAATGCTCTGTGGCTTAGTTACCAAATTGAGTAGGATTAATATCTCGCAACATAAAGCCATAAAGTTCCTCTACTTTTGTGCGTGCCCATGGAGTTTTACGCAAAAACTTCAAACTGGATTTGATTGATGGGTCATTACTAAAGCAGTTGATGGGAATGTGCTCGGCCAATTCTGTCCAGCCATAATAAGACACTAAGGCACTGACTATGGTTTCTAACGTTAGTCCATGCAGTGGATTGTTTCGTTGGTTTGGTGCTGACGCAAAAGTTTGGTTGGAATAGTCAAGGTTGGGTGTTTTCATTGCCTAGCTTGTTTTATGAGTGAGTAAGTCGCTGATTTTATATCAGACAGGGAAGAACTTGTTGAATTGTTTTAATCGAGGTTAGTTTGGGGATAAATCAGCTAGTCTAGCTGGATAGTTTGTAAGGGATAGTAGCGAAAACTAATTAAAACAGAGGGTAAATAAGATAAGTTTGATTAGAGTGGCTTTTATAAAAAAACCACTCTAATCAGTTTTCTTGCTTGTACTGCTATTCTCCGTTGATAGATATAACCGAGTTTTTAATTAAAGCAAATTTATGTTCGATTATTTTTATATTTATTTATGACGGCTTATTTTATTGATGGCTTGCCATAGCGCCTTAGCTTAGTTAATGTATTGTTATTTTCTGACTTAGTAATTGAATGTGGTGAGCAATGAGTGTTTGTCAATCTTGTGGTTTTGAGCGTAAATATTTAGGTAAGAAATGCCCTGCATGTGGTGAGCCTTACTTGACCCTAGCGGAACTCATTGCAGAGCAAGAGGCTAATGATGAGAGGCATTCCTTTAAGGGGCGATGTAAGCGAATCCTAACTGCTGAAAACAGTAAAGATGCCTTTTGGCTTGAGGTCGAACTGATAAAGGCAGGGCTCAGCAAAAAAAGTATCTTTACTATTTTTTTGATTATTTCTTTTGTTTTTGCGTTAACCCTTTCTGTGTTGTGAATTATAAAACACATGCTGGATCGGGTTAGCGATAGAGACTTTGAAAGTATTATGATTTTAGCGTCCTCATCGGACAGTTCATCTGGCATGAGTAAACATAAATTGCGGAAATCATACTGTAGGGGCGACACAACGCCACGTTTCAGCAAACGAATGTCTGTCGCCCCTAAATGAATTCGCCCCTACGATCTTCACCACAATGTTATCGTGCGCTAGGGTGGTGTTTCAAAACAATTGTTCTTGAATAAGAACAGCATTGTAGGCAGGAATAAGACCATCTAAGCGTAGCGCATGATGGTGTTTCCGGCACAGGATCGCTACCTATGCCGGAAACGCTTTACTCACTTACGCTCGAAAAGTCTTATTCCGGCCTACAAGTTAAGGCAGCCCCTTTATTAAGGCATAGAGATCTACACAAGTTTCTTATCGGCGTGGAAACGATAAAAATCACCGTAGGGGCGTATTGCATACGCCCAACATCGAAAGTCCAATGTTATAGAGCTTATTT
>QVQD01000123.1 GCA_003584875.1 Methylococcales bacterium | reverse complement strand
ATTTAATCCAAAATAATAGTTGTATTTTCAGACTATTATTTAGGCTTCAATCCAATTGTTAATATCAACCATAAAGCAAAATTTTTATAGCATCCCTCTTTTTCCAACATAACGATCTTCACAAATTTCTTATTGTGTAGAAATAATAAAAAACACCTTAGAGTTGTATTGCATACACCTATTTAGTAAAAGTTCAATGTTATAGGACATACTAATAAGGGCGTATACAATACGCCCCCTACGATCTTCACCATAATGTTATCGTTCTTATGTGGGGATAATAAAATTTACCTGAGTCGATACCCATTCCTAACAAGGGTAAAACTGAGAGGCAAGGGATTATCATACAAAAGACTTTATCTCCATCTTCAAGTCATATTCAGTAATCTCGAAAGCTCAAGTTTCGGTCAAGCACGCTTACACCCAAGAGCAAACTGCGATAAAGTAAAAAAATCAGAATTTATAATGAGCTTGTAATAATTAGGTGATATTTTTAAGTGCTAAACTACATATTATTAATTATCACCCCTACAAGGTTAAGCAATGCAAAAAGAGGCTATTAAAGATTGGGCAATTCCCATTATTCTATTGCTTATTCTAACGGTACTTTTTCGAATATATCCTTGGGATCTCCAGTTGCAAGCAATTTTTTACTCAAACGAAACCGGATGGTTTGCTAAAGATCTAAGCTTTTGGACTAATCTTTATAATTACGGATACATCCCCTCTTTTATTATGTCTTCAATTTCAGCACTTGTACTCATTGCTGGATTTTTGAATTTAAGACTCAAAAAACTTAGGAAGATAGCCCTACTAATTTTACTAACTATGGCCATTGGCCCAGGACTCTTTGTTAATCTGATCTTTAAAGATAACTGGGGAAGAACTCGTCCCCGTGATATTGTCGAATTCGGAGGAACTATGTCTTATTATGGAGCTCTTGAACCGAGCCCAGGCAAAGGGAAATCATTTCCAAGCGGGCATGCCTCAGTAGCTTTTTTTGTCTTTGTCCCGTATTTATTTCTTAGAAAAACTAATCGCAAAACTGCTTTATTTTTTCTCTTACTGGGACTTAGTTACGGAACATTAGCGGGGGTTGGCCGTATGGCTCAAGGTGGACATTTCGCAAGTGATGTCATCTGGTCCGGCGGCATGGTTTATCTCTGCGGTCTCGGAATTTATTATTTACTTCGAATTGACAAAAATATTTACTGGACTTCAGTCAAAAAGCTAAAGGATTGATCAGTTTTTAATTCCGCATTCTATTTACGAAATAAAGCGCGAATATCAACATCGATAAACTGGGAATAAAAGCTATTAAAATAGGATTAAGGGCGTAAATTAAACCTAGATGCCCTACAACTTTATCAATAATATTAAAGCCCATTCCTATGACGATTCCTATCATCATACGCTCGCCTACACTGACGCCCCGATGAACACTGATAATAAAAGGTGCCGATAACAACAGCATAATAAATATAACTAAGGGATTAACAATACGCTCCCAAAAAGCTAATTCATAAATATGTGACTTCTGATGATTTTTCTTCAAAAAATCAATATAGTGGCTCAAATCCACGAACGTTAAATTGTTTGGATTAATGACCGCACTTCTTAACAAATTAGGTGCGATTGAAGTCAACCAAAGTAAGTGCTCTTGCTGACTCGCAAGTATTTGTTGTGTTGAAATTTCCGAAAATTTAATGCCTTTAAGCTCCCACTGCTGATTGCCTAAAAAAATAGCTGAATCAGCATGTAAAGCTTGCTGCAAATGCCGTTTTTCATTTAACTCGTAGATACTAATATCGGCCAAATTATGATCATCAATAATTTGACGCACACTAATAAACTTTTTGTCTTCACGTAACCAAATACCATAATCAGAATTGATTTCTAGCTGTCTATTTTGGGCTGTTAGCCTTAAAATTTTGGCCATACGTTCAGTATGCGGAGCAACAAATTCACCTATCAAAATTGAAGCAATCACTAAAAAAAAACCCGCTAACATAACGGCTCTAATAATACCGAAAATAGAAAGTCCTGATGCCCGCATAACAATAAGTTCACGATTATTAGCCATCGCGCCTAAAATAAATAGACTACCCAATAAGCCAGAAGCGGGTATTAATTCACAAAAAATTCCGGGGGTTGTTAAGGCAAGATAATAAAAAATTTCTTTTAGGCCATAAGTTTCACTTAAATCACCCAATTCATCACTAAAGGTAAATAAATTAAATAACATCAATAGTATTGTGACGGCAACAAAAGTACCCTTAAGCATTTCTCTGACAATATAGCCCGTTAATACATTCACTTAAGCTGCCCTACCTTTTATTCTCAATATTAACCATTGCCAGCCATATAAGCGCGCCAATAAAAAACTACCTATTAAAAGTAACAGTACATCAACGCCAGTGCCTCCGAGCCAAGTCGGAATAGTACCATTACTCACCCATCCTTGACTGATACGAGTAAAATTTCCATAGCTAAAATAAATTAAAAAACCTACCACCATGTTTCCATACACACCCCCTCTGGGCGAAATTTGCGCTAATGGCACGGCAACAAAACTTAATAATAAGGCGCCCATTGGTATAGAAAAGCGGCGCTGAAACTCGGCAATATAAGCTTTGGTCTTATGCTGCAACAATAGATGAGTTGGAACAGTTTGTAAATTAACAGGCCTAGGAGCAGGAGTTTTAGTGTCTAACCGGACAGCATATTCATCAAATTGTTCGACAACATAATCTAAATTGCCGGGCTGACCCTTTATACGCTCTCCTTGTTCAAAGATAATATAACTTCCATCTGATGAGTCTTGCATTCTAGCGGTTTCTGCATTAATGACACTGACAGCCTTATCATGTTCTAAACTTTGAACAAAAACCTTATACATTTTTTTATCAGCGTCCATCGCTTCCACATAGAAAACTAAATCACCCTGACTATATTCACTAAACTTGCCGGCAGCAATACCCCTAGTATCAGAAGTTTCATCATCATGAACGACATGTTTAATTATATTGGATTCTGCCCAAGGCGCAGCTATAAATGACAGATTTGCAGCAATCAGGCTAATAGGAAAAACTAGTAAAAATAATGCTTTATAAATAATAACTGAGCCACCACCTGCTGAAGAAATAGCAGCCATTTCATGATCTCTGTACATTCTACCCAACACCATCAACACTGCTAAAAATAAAGCGGCAGGCAAAAGCTCTGAGATAGTCACTATTGTTTTTAGCCCCAAAATACTTAATAAAGCCTCATTTGAAACTTGACCGCTAATAGCTTGATCAAGAGTATGTATAAACAGCCGGCTGACAATAATCACGACTAGCACTGATAACCCTGCCAGAAAAGTCTTCAGCAAATCCTGAATTACCATTTTATCAAGCACGGTAACCCATGGCCGCACAGTCTTTTGGCGAGCTTTAGCCCCATCTTTTTTCAAAGCAACTCTCCAATCATCGTCTTTTATACCCTTGCATGCTGCCAGCCATTCGCTAAATCAATAATCCATAAACGAATTTTTATTGAGTAAAAAAATAAGTTTATAAACAATATATAAACTACAACCCTAAACATAGACAACAGCTTTTATACTTAAATTGAATCCTAAGCGTCCATTCGCTTATCTTTTTTTAGAAGATTGACGCTTAGGCTCAGGTTTGG
>QVQD01000040.1 GCA_003584875.1 Methylococcales bacterium | reverse complement strand
GTGTCATAACCAGATTCAGGCATGCCAGCCAATATTAATCGTGACGTCGGCAAAGCCAGCATAAGCTTAGCCCATACACTAATAACCTCAGGGCTAAATTTATTTAAACGATTAAAACTGCCAAAAGTAATATAACCATTATTTAGTGCCGGCAATTCGTTAACATCAGGCGCAGAGGTATGTGGACTAAAAGGCGCAGCGGCAGGCAAATAAACCAATTTCTCTGTAAATTGATCTTTAAATGGCTCTTGAGGTAAAAAGAATTTATCCGCTAAATAATAATCCATAGCCTGTAAGCCAGTAGTACCAGGATAGCCCATCCAGCTCACTTGAATTGGCGCAGGCTTTCTGGCGAAGGTTAATAAACGGTTTTTAGCCGTATGCCCTGAAAGGTCGATAAGTATATCGATACCATCAGCCTGAATCTTATCTGCTAACTCAAATGTATTAAGACGAATTACTGATGTCCAAGACTTAAAATAGCTTTGTAATCTGAGCGAAATTGCATCTTTAATAGTATTGTTATAATAAGCATATAAAGATAATGTTGATACTTTAGATAAATGTATTAGTAATGGTTCTATAAAAGAAGATAGGGCATGACCACATAAATCAGCAGAAACAAAACCTATTTTTAAACAACGCTGTGGATCTTTTTCATTTTTGTGAGGCTTCCATTCACTAATAAATGGTGTTTCAAATAATTCAGCATAGCGAAGATGCTTATTAAATAAGGTAATTGGGTCAATGGATGGGAGCATTGTTGAATAATAAAGCCAGTTACTATGAATATCTGCATAATCGGGTGCCATTATTATTGCTTTGTCAAAATATTCACTATATGGCCTACCTAAACCTGATGATATAACGCCTAAACTGTTATGAGCATGAGGATGATTAGGATTTAACTCTATTACCTTAAGAAAACAAGCTTCAGCTTCTTCTAAGCGCTCCATTGCCAACAAAGTAAGACCCAAATTATTATGAACGTCAGCTAAATTAGGGTCATATTTAACAGCAAGCCTACAACTTGCTTCTGCTTCATCTAACCGCCCTAAATGGTGGAGCTGCAGACCGTAATTACTATTAGCCTCAGCATCATAAGGGGCTAATATAACGACCATTTTAATAGGTAATAATGCCTCTTCATATTTACCCATATCATTGTAGACATTACCTAAAACCTTCCAACCTAATACTTGAAGTGGGAAACGCATCGCCATTGATTGAGCTAAAACCACAGCCTCTTCAAATTGTCCTTGATTGATGACATTAATCAGTGCTGTTATTTCTTCAGCACTAGGCTTTAAAATATTGGGAGCTGGTTCAACGTCTTCAGTATTGTCCATATTATATTTTTTCATTTTAGAGAGCTATTCTCTAGTCAAATTTTCATTGCTTAACTAAGAAAAATTTTCAGCAATAATAAATATCACTAATATAACGGTTTACAATTTACACTTATAACAAGAAAAATTAAATAAAGCAAAAAAATAATCATTACCAGTAAGTTCAAAGCAGTTTTTCTAATATTGTTAAAACAATACTAAAATTACTGTCTAAACTAAGAGACGTCTCTATTTAACAAACAATGTAATTTTATACATTAGATTATAATAGTTGAGATTACATTGTACATAATTAGGATTTTTGAAATTCTAATTAAGTAAAACAGTAAGTTATTCTTCTGTTTTTATATTGTATGGACCCATAACAGTTTTTAAAGAAGCTATTACAATTTCCAAATAATCCATATTTTTAGTTTGAATAGCACCATTGATAATTTGTATGCTGTTACTAAAAATGCCTTTTAGCAAAGTTCTATGTTGAGAGTTTAACTTTTCATTAAGGTTTTCTTGTATCCAACCCAAACCATCACATACTTCAATTAGCTTAATATGGGCATCAACGGCAGAAAACTTATCATTTTGAATCTTAACCAAAATCATAATAACTGATTCATACCATTTCTTTTCAAAATCAGCTCCATAAACGTTTTCTTCCATGTCGTTATAAGCATCTAATGGATTTTTTTTATACATAATTCACCTTAAAAAAAAGGGGGAGGCGTAGCCTCCTCCTTTAAAATATTATTAAATACTATTATCTAAAGATAGTTAATACAGTCGAAGCTTCTTGATTCATTTGGCTAATCAAGTAATAGTTCATAGACTGTTGATTATTAGCGTTTTGCAATTGCATTTGCAAAGCTGCTGCATCAGGTTTTTGAATAGTATCAATCGTATTTTGCAAATTTTGCGAAATAGACGCATCTTGATCATCAACTGTTTGCAGCGCCATTTGATCGGCGGCAATACTAGATTGGCTAGTTGAAATAGTTTGCAATGCAGAAGCTAATGCAGTTATAGCACCAGCAGCTGAAGTAGCATTTGTGACACTAAGTGTACTAATACCTAAGGTTGTCGTATCAGAACTCACTGTAGATATATTAGTGATATCTGCAGTAGTTAATCCTGTTTGTATAGCTAATTGAGTAGCTGTGTTAACTAACAAACCCACGCTATCTACTTTAGAATTAGTTGCTGTCGATTGTACTTGCGCTAACAAATGTTGAAAGGTTTGATTTAACTTAGCCGCATCGGTAGAAGTCATCGTTGCATCATTGGCTTTATTCGCTAAATCTTGCATTTGTGTTAACAATGAAGAAATAGATTGTAAGCCAGTAGAAGCAACGTTCAATACATTCTGTGCTTTAGCAATGTTGTCGTGCGCAGCAGCAAAACTGGTTACTTGTGATTGCAAACGAGTCACTACACCTTGCTGAGCAGGATCGAGGATCTTTTTGTTAGTACTTAATTGGGTTTGTATATCATTAATTGAGTTCTGGTTAGAACCTAGCGATTGTAAAATACCAGAACCTGCATTCGATGTACCCGCTGTTAATGGATTCATGTCAATATTCCTTTTACTTTTACTTTTAATTTGATTTTATCAAGTTACCCCAACAGGGTGTAATTTACTAAAAGTAGATGCGGAACGTAACATAGACAGTTTCGACATCACTTTGTATTTCGTTGTATACGCATTACGTATAGATGGCCTTTAACCCTACTTTAGGATATAGATTTTTTTATATAACCATAAATCGATTAAAGGGGTATTTTGACCTTTATTTAAGCTTTTAGTTATTTCAAATAATTTGCAAAATCGAATAGCGCAGTGCATTCCACCAAAATGCTTTGTTGATTATATATAGTTAAACGACCATCGATTAAATATATCACAACTCTACAAACACCGCCCACTCATTAAAGACCTCTGCATCAATTTTCCTATGTTAAAATACTTGAAATTGATAGTTAGGACAAGAACATGACTGATGATGAGTTAAAAGCACTAGTGGCAAGCCTTGCTGTAGATAGCAAGAACTTGCATGCTGCACAGCGCGTGACAGACGAGCAAATCAAGCTTAACGCCATTACCCAAAAGGCTACAGATGAGCAAATGAAGCGCACAGATGAACAAATGAAGCGTACTGACGAAAAATTAGAACGCATGGGTATTACATTAGGCAATGTTACAAATAACCAAGGCGATGTAGCCGAAGAGTTTTTCTTTAATAGCTTAGCTAATGATACTCACTTAGGCAGCATTCATTTTGATGATATTGAAAAAAATGGTCATAAAAGACGCGGCAAAACCGAAGAAGAATACGACAT
>QVQD01000015.1 GCA_003584875.1 Methylococcales bacterium | reverse complement strand
CCTTTTGACAAGAAACGGAAGTCAGGAAATGGGAAGCAGACCACATTGAAGAAAGCTAAAGGATTTGGTTTTGGTGGGGCTGCTGCGATTAAGGACACAGACGGTAAGTCTCGGGACTTGCTCGTCGTGTCAGCAACTACGAGCTCTGTTAAGCAACTCACTGACATCTTCTTTTATAGAGGAGGACAGCGAGTAGTGGCTGATCAGGCTTTTGTGGACAATGGGGCTGATGGCAATTTCATTGATGCAACGAGAGCAGTAATGCTATCTGAGCATTTTGAATGCCATAAGACAACCCATAATGTCTGTAGTTGTTTTGGTGATTGTCGAGTATTCAATAGTAGTTATACTATTGATATCGACCTTCCCAACTTAATTAATTACCGTTTAGAGAATGTTGAATTCGTTGTGATACCTACATTGGTTCAAGGAATTATTATTGGTCGTCCACTAACAGATCGGATCACATGGATGATCCGTGAGAATCCACAATTTTCACCGGTGGACGATCCCAAGGCATGTCTCCTGACACAGATCGATGGTGGTTCGGTGATCTGTGACAAGAGTGCCTTCCTGCATGATGATGGAGATCCGGATGCAGGCGATCAATCGATCGAAGACGATGCAGACGATTGGTTGGACAGGCTGGTGGACCAGCCGGCGAACGAGACCGAGACTTATCAATATGACAAGCTTCCAACAGGTATCTATGGAGATCTGAAGCTTCAGAGAGACATCAGGAAATTGTTAGAGAAGTATCACAAGACATTTCGTCGCTCAGTTCGTAAGCAAGCTGCCAAGGTCAAGCCCATGACAATTCAAGTTCACAAGAAGCAATGGGCTACGGCTCGTGGGAGCCAAGGTGCAGTGCGCGTTCAAACACAGGTCAAGAGGGACGAGATTTCCAGGCAGATCAATGAAATGTTGGCGTTAGAGGTTATCGAGGAGTCAGATGCTCCAAATTATAGCCAAGTCCATCTGATCAAGAAGCCCAGGTCAAACAAATATCGTTTCACTGTGGATTTTAGATTGTTGAATTCGGTGACGAAGCCCATTGGTGGTGTGTTACCAAACATTCCGCGACTGTTGGAAGACATTGGTGTCCAACGTCCAGAATGGTTTGCTGTTATGGATTTGACTAGTGGTTTTCATCAAGCTCCTCTGGATGTGGCAAGCAGAAAATATACTGCATTCGTGACGCACCGTGGCATCTTTCAATGGAAGAGGGTGGGCATGGGGTTACGAAATTCTCCAGCATATTTTCAGAACATGATGGAACGTCAAGTCTTGAAAGGCTTAATTGGTGATTGCTGTCAATTATACATGGATGATTGTATTATTTATGGTAGAACAGCAGAAGAATTTTTGGATCGCCTCAATCGAGTCCTGAAGCGATTTCAAGATTATGGTATGACAATCAACCCGGACAAATGTAAATTTGGCCTGCAGGAAATAGAGTATGTTGGATATACCATCAACAAGGTTGGTGTGTCCTTTTCGAGAGAGAAGTTGCTGGAAGTTTACAACATCTCTGAGCCTACAACAGCTAAACAATTGCGCAGTTTTCTGGGGCTCACCTCCTATTTCCGTCGACACATTAGGGGTTATGCTGATTTAGAGCGTCCACTTAGGACGTTGCTTAATGATACACCAGCTGGTAGGTCAGTGAAATGGTCTGAGGAGGCTAGATTAGCATTCGTTAATTTGAAGGAGGCAATCAATGCCTGTCCAAGATTATTTTTTCCTGATGATCAATTACCAGTGGTTGTGTATACCGATGCCTCTGATTATGGCATCGGTGGGTATGTATGTCAGATTGATGCGGAGGGGAAGGAGATTCCTATATCATTTCTATCCAAGTCATTGTCGAAGGTTGAGCAGAGATGGACCACGATCGAGAAAGAATGTTGGGCTATTATAGTCACTATCAAGAAACATGAATATTTACTTCGAGATCGCAGGTTCTTGCTCAAGACAGACCATCACAATTTGATTTACATGAATGAACCTCCATCACAGAAGGTCATGCGTTGGAAGATGGCATTATTATCCTATGATTTTGATATTGAATATGTGAAAGGCGAGGACAATGTTGTCGCTGATACATTCTCACGACTGCTTTGCATTCACATGGACAATACTGGTACAGGGGAGGATAGTACTATCGAGCACATTGCAACTGAACCTGAACAGGTTACATTACCTGTCAGGAAGATTCCTGAGGACAAGTACACGATTATTCAATCATTTCATAATCAAACTGCTGGTCATCGGGGAGTGCGAGCAACAATTGATAAGTTGCTGGAGCACAAGCACAAATGGCAAGGGATGAGAGAGCACGTTCGCCAATTCGTCCGTCAATGCTCGTGCTGTCAGAAGATGAGTGTGATAAAGTTGGAGACTCCAACACATGCTTATTCATTATCAAGTTACAAGGTAGGTGACATGATAAACATTGATACATTGACTGTAGGAGAAGAAGATGCCGATGGCTTCAAGCATGTGCTGGTGATTGTGGATACCTTTTCGCGATGGGTGAAGTTATATCCGTTGCGAAAACTTGACGCTGTCACCGCTGCTTCGTGCATATTATCTTACTGTGGTGACTACGGTTCACCTCTTGCTATTCGCACAGACAATGGCAGACAATTGGTTAATAGTTTGTTGAAAGAAATATATGAGGCTGGGGATATCAAGATGTTTGTCAACACTCCGCATAGCCATGAAGAAAATGGAATTGTGGAGAGGGCCAACAAGGAGGTTCTCAGACATCTGCGAGCCTATTGTTTTGATGGTGAGGTGCGTGCAAATTGGTCCAAGGCTATTCCAATTATACAGCGTATATTAAACACGACCAGGAATAGAATCACAAAGGCAACTCCTGCCGAGATCATGTTTGGGTCTAATGATATGTTGGAGCGTAATATGTTTTATTTTGAGGAACGCACTGCAGAGGAAGGTGTGATTTCCAACGCACAGGAGGAAGTGAACAAGCGCATTCAGCTGCAACACCGCGTGACAAAGATTGCCGAACGCTTACAATGGTTGCACGATGTTAAACATCGCGAGAAGGTCAAGGAGCCGGAGGGGGAAGCTTTCTTTCCCATCGAGACTTATGTGTTGGTGGAATATCCAAGTGGTCGGTTGCGCAAACAAGACAACAAACTTCAGACCAATAGGAAAGGACCGATGAAAGTGCTCAACTGTGAGAATGATACATATGTTTTGTATGATTTTACAACCAAGCGAGAAATCAAGGCTCATGTTTCAAGATTGCATCCTTTCTTTTATGACGAGGAGCGAACAAACCCAGAAGCACTAGCGTTTAGAGACAAAGATGAGTATTTGGTTGAAGCAATTGTCGATCACAAGGGCATAAAAGGACGAGCCAAGTCAAGTTATGACTTCAAAGTTAGGTGGGCTGGTTATTCTGACATGTGGGACGAATGGTTGCCATACGAAGAACTCAAAGACAATGCCTCACTGCATACCTATTTGTTCGAGAATGGGTTCGAGAATTTTCTGACCAAGAAACAGCTTAAGGAAGTTCAAGAGAGGCTGGCTGAGGAGTAACAGTCATTGGTTGCTGTCATTGCAACCAACCTTGAGACAAGTGTGCATAATGCATTTCCACTCCTATTTTTTTCCTGCGAAGGTTTTGCGGAGTGGTTTTAGTGGGTGTGAGTCCCACACTACTTGTATCGAGTTGGTATTGGTTTTGGTATTGGTACATATTGGTTTTGGTATTGGTACATATTGGTATTGGTATTGGTACA
>QVQD01000029.1 GCA_003584875.1 Methylococcales bacterium | reverse complement strand
GTATCACTATCCTTTACAGGACGCCATTAGCGTTGCTAGCTAATTGATACAAGAATATTTTTAGCACAAGATTAAAAGATCACGAGCAAGCCCTGCTTACACAGCAACTTGCAAACACGACATAGGTAGCCACTTAATGCTTATGTCATTGTTGCGTTTTACGGCCGCACATAAAAGGAGACAGCAAAACCGCCCTTACCCAATCGGGTTGTGCCCTAAGTGGTGTAGTAAAGAACTCGGCGAAAGTCCTTTCCTATAACTGAGCCTGTTGCTTAAGGCTCAGTGTAGGTTGAATCTAGCGAAAATCAATCTAAGAAAAAAAATGTGTGAGCGCGAGCGAAACACAGGCGAACGTAGTTTGCCTTCTTAAGTTAATAATCACCCGCATTCAATTCACCTCGCTCACATTGTGGAAAAAATATTTTGATCATTTTCATTGCTTTGTCTTCGCCCGCCTGAAAATCATTGCATTGATTTAATAGATCATTTATTTCAACTTCTGTATATCCCAGTTCATTATCTTCAATGTAATAAAAACCATCCTCTGAAGGTCCTGCATCTATTGCTACTGAGATCATGTCTTCGTTTCCTGGGAGTTGATCGTATTCAAACATAAAGTGGCTGAGTTCACTTAAGGCCGTAAGAAAATCATTAACCGCCTCATTAATGTCATGGTCCGTAAATATCCCCATATATTCATAATCTGCACTAGTGGCTGATCTGAAATAATTAATGGGCTTTGCAGTTTTAGCATCAATGATAAAAAGTCTATTCTTTCTTCCAAATCCAACACATAACATTTGCTGTGAGTATAGATTTAAGAGTAAAAAATCAGGGGCATGGCCAGCTGAAAATATTCTTTTTAAAGGTGGATATATTTCCTGAATCTTATCTATTACATCCCTCTTATACGCATCAAGGAAAATAAAAAGCAAATGATTCTTAGGCTTTTTTTCTTCCTCTGGTTCACTTTCTAGATAATCAATTTCTTCTAGAGTGTCTTTAGAGAAAGGGGCATGAGGATCATCTGCAATAGACGGTTGTCTTCCAAAAAAATTTTCAGAGTAGACATCAACTAAATCACCTTCTTTTTTTAAATGCTCCAACAAGCTCATTGCATTTGGGCTTCCCTTGGTTATTTTCATCGCATAAATTATTTGAGTTGTGATGTTAAAAGTATATGGGCACCGAAGAAAATTTACTCCTAATTCGCTATAAGTACTTCACCTAAATTTTTCGTAGCCCAGAAATTTAATAGCTGTAGACCCATTCAGGGCAAATCCGTCGTTTAAGCGGTGATTAGGAGTTATCGCTTACTTGGGTAGCTGAGCCCGAAATCAAACAGCTTGTAGGGCTTATAAATACTTCATGAAATATCGTGGCGAAAATGCCACGAAAACATAATCTAATATGTAAAAGATTATGAAATTAGCTAAGTCTTTGAATTGTGGAAGGTTCTTTCTTAGCCATTTTCGGTTGCTCAAACCAAACATATGAAAACATACTGTAGCTCTGTATTTATTACATTTCAGGGAGAACGTATGTCACAAGCTAGAGTTTTAAATCCACAAGAACTACGCCGAGTTTTAGATCACGTAGCAACACGTAGGCACAGCGCACGTAATCGCGCTATGTTGCTGTTAACGCACTACGCGGGTATGCGAGTAGGTGAAGTTGCTGCCCTACGCATAAATGACGTTTTAAACAGCGACAGCACTATTAAGGGTGAAGTGCGCTTGATGCCCGAGCAAACTAAGGGCAAGCATCCTCGTACTGTGTACTTAAATGAACGTATGCAAAAAGAGCTTTCAAATTACATTCGCTGTCTAAGGATTAAAGATCAATCAAAACCATTGTTCTATACCCAAAAGCAATCAGGGTTCTCAGCGAACTCTTTGACTCAGTACTTCTTTTATCTTTATCGTGACTGCGGACTTGATGGGGCGAGCAGTCATAGTGGGCGTAGGTCATTCCTAACTGGACTAGCCAATAAAGGTACTGCGATTCATATATTGAAAAGTTTGGCGGGTCATAGAAACATTAGCACTACAGCTAGCTATCTTTATAGCAACCCGAGTCAACTTAGGGCAGCAGTAGAACTAGTGTAGCTATTTCTTTTTAGCTTCAGCCAAGTCAACTACTACTTTTCCTTTGTAGTTATCAATAACTTCGGTTGTTGCTATGTCTATTGTTAGTTCTGGGAAATCAGTTTGGATTTGATGTCCATACCAAAGACAAAAGACTTTTTTCTTGCCTTTGCCAGATTTTGACTCTTTGATAGAGCTTCCGTTAACAACTAGGAAAACACCGTCGAACTCTGATCCTCGATATTTTGCCCTGCTTACTTTAATGACGGTTGCATCTTTTACAGTACGCCATTTAACTGGTTGCGCTAATTTAGATGTATTAGGGCACTTTTTCTTATTCCACTTCTGTGCTTTTAGATAGAAATCCATATAACCCTCATAGTTGATTACAAGTAGTTAATAGGATATCAAATTGTCGTCTTAAACGTCATTCTTTGTTAATGGGAATCTACCCAACCCTGTATTGGCTATTAATTTCTCTGCATTTGCTATGTAACGCTTGACACTTGCGCCCATGACATTTCTAAATACTTGTCGCTCATTCATGCTCATATTGTCGGTAGTCATAGCAGAGGGCACTAATCGCATTTGCTCGCCAATCTTCCACAAGGGTATTTTGGGCTTTTCGTCTTTAACTTTTAGATATTCGTCATAAACCTGTAATGTCTTTTGTAAATTCTCAATCGTGTAGTTACGCTCCAGTGGATAGCTGGCAGTGCTTTTATCTAAGTTACTTTTCTTGCGCCCAGGTTTATCTGCATGATGGCGCTTGTCCAGCAACCTTATTAGGCGACTTTGAATATATCTCCTGCTAGAGGTTAACGGGATAGCAACTACAAGTACCTTATCGCTTGTCCATGCCGCATCCCATTGAGATTTATTTTCAAGCTCCCTAAGTGTTAATTCAGGGATATTTTCAGCAAATAAATTGCCGCCACGCTCGCCCTCAGTCCACCACTTCTTGAAGTTATCTTCGCGAACATCTCCAAAGTCTTTGTATAGCTTTGTGAACTTTCCTTTACCGCCCTTTTCACAACAAGCCAAATAGTCTTTATTTCGGCGTAGATACACCCACCACCAGTAATACGGACTTTGCTGTTGGTAAGACAAAGTGCGCGGCTTGTTCTTAGTGCCAAAAGTAGGGTGAGGTGCGAGAAATCTTCTTAACAATTCTTAACTTTCTAATTAACTGTATTTGATTGTACATCGAAAAAATAGGCTAAATCTTGATAATACATACATGGCTAAGCGGTTAAATTTCTTAACAAGCAACCATAAATTGAAAGGTAATAAATCATGCAAACAACTAACGAAGTAACCGTAGCAAAGAAAGAAAGCATCATCATTAAGGCAACCGTAGCCCCAACCACAGAATCAGTAATTAAACGTGCTGATGCGCTGGTTAAGGAACGCGAGCAGTATGAAACAGTAACGTTAGCTAGAAGTAATAAAGAGCTTTATGGGATCTTGGGTAAAGTGCACGGCCTATATCTTGAGGCTAGCAAAGACATAGATTGCTTAAAGCAAACCTTAAGCCAAATGAAGGCAGCATTAGCTGTACGCAGTATTAAGGTACAAGTTAATTCTCCTGCGATTACTGTATTTGTTCGCTATGTTTTTAACAGTGACCGTAAGCGTGCCTACAACTACACCCGTACGTTAATGGCGGCCATCAAAGCAAACGTCAAACCAGAAG
>QVQD01000016.1 GCA_003584875.1 Methylococcales bacterium | reverse complement strand
AGGGTTAGGGTTAGGGTTAGGGTTAGGGTTAGGGTTAGGGTTAGGGTTAGGGTTAATTAAATTACTAAGGTTGCTAACTAGAATTTCTTCATTCTATGTGACTAAAGACTAACTAAAATATATGAACCAATTGACCAACAACTATACTACCAAATTAATATCAATGCTAAAAACCAACGAACAATTAATTGCGAAGCGTTTCACAAGTTTGTCGAAAACATCGAATTAGTGGACCATTACCTTTCACCAAGAAGACTGCCAAACGAGAATAGAAGAATTTGCGTGCTTTCTGAAGTTGTTTGTTAGCGCGTCCACCAGGCACTAAACCACACAATCTATCAATAAATTCCTTCGCTTTGACGCCTAATCTTCCAGTAGATTCGACAACGAAGGGAACTAACACAGGCAAAATATCAGGACCATAAGCTTCTTGATATTTGGTACGTTTCGCTTTCTCCATGTGATCAGCAGCGACCAAGGGTACCAACTCAACATTACCACGAACATTCGACGGAGAAGAAGGATTGGTAATTGCAACATCCACATAAATAGTCTGAGGACCCAAATTGATCATCAGATCCGCTTTCAACTGACTCTTGCCCTCCCGAGAATTAGGTATTTTGGATTCGGGGGTGACAATTGCTGTGTTGACAGCAGACTTGACAAATTTGTGCAGAGCATCACGAACGAAGTTGTGACGAGTAATTCGTAGAGACGATGGAATTTTGCACGACAATGCATGCAAATCAGAACATTTTTCCGCACGACAACTTTTGCAGCGACGATTCGTTGGAATAATATCTTCATGAATCGGCAACAACAAACGCAATCGAATTGCTTCCACAAAATCAGCGTCATCAATACTCAAACCAGCAATATCTGTTGTACCACAATTCAACCAAGAGTGAAGTCCTTCCATTGAAGAACTCATCAACCAAGCTGCTTTCTCAGGTGACGTCAATTTCAAACGATTCAAAAGAGCTTCCAATCTTGGTCGATCAAGGGTTTTGGCCAATTCCTTTTGAGTCGGAATTGGAGAACGACCAGAGATTATGGGCACGATCAAATCATCAAATTGATTGGAGTCACCATCAGGAACATGTGGCAGTACACTTGCTAAATTGCGGATCATCTCACCATCGAAAAGAATGTTAGCGCGAGAATCATACACAAGGGAAAAGTTCAATTTGATATATTGCAAACTTGTTAACCACGAAGTGGTATATGCGACTTCCTTGATAGAAGATAATTTCTTCATACCAAGTCCGCCCATTTGCACCGGAAGAGAACGAACAATACTACTATCTTCATCAAATCGATTGGCATTCACCATGGTTTTCAGAGCAGCATCAACATTCTCATCAAATCGAACAGCATAATCAGACACAGACACAGGAGTCAAACTACGAACATTGAAAACAGGTCGTTGATTAATCGAAGTTTTCAAAATAGCATAAGCTTGTTGAGTCTGAAAGTGTTCCAATAATTGCAACGCTTTCACTTGAGCAACTCGTTGTTTTTCCAAATGACTTTGAATAAACTCAGCATCACCCACAGGAAGACCCAATACCATAATTCCATTCCGACTAACAGACACATCACAATTGACAGGTGTATGTTTAGCAAACATTGTACATTTGTTTTTGTTAAATTTCAAGCCCAATTGCCCAAAATTCGTAGACAAATTCTTGAATGCTGCCAAACATCTATCCGAATCACCAAGCATGAAAATATCATCCAAATAAGCCAAGATAGTAATATCTGGAAACTTATTAGATAAATTGTCAAGGGTCTTAGCAATTCCAAGACAAAACAACATAGGACCCAGAGGATCCCCTTGTCGTACACCAGAAGCACTAGCACACACAGCAGGAGAGTAAACATCAGCACACAAGTCAGTAGCAGATTCATAGCACCAATAAAAGTAAGGCAACAGTTTAGGACACGCCGCTCGAATACCCTCCGCAATTTTACTGCGCCGAATACTGTTGAAAGCATTGGCACAATCTAACCCGAAGATACCCAAAGCAGCAGCAGAAACATCAGCACTCAACAATTTGTCACGCATAATATTAGTTGCATGTACTAATATTTCTGCACCACCTTTCTTGCCAATTCCCAACTGTTTCGCACCAATGTAAGTGTCAACCTCCGCTAAACATAATTTCACCATTATTCGACTTCCCAATCGAATCCAAGAATCAGAAATGGCAATCGGCCGAAGCTTTTCACCATTGGCAAGTGCAATCAAACGACTACGGAGCCAAACTTCCTTATTCGAAATCTTGCCATTCACGAGTAATTTCACAAATCGATAGATCAATTGCTTCAAGTTATCATTGTACTCAAAACACAATTTAATCAAATCATTGGACCATGGATAAATACCACAGCCGGATTCCTTGGGCAGCTCGCTAATTGCGTCAGCTAAAGTCTCTATAGTAAAATCAACAGGGGAACCAGACACATCAGTCACAGGCAAACGATCCTTATCAGAAGCTTTCGGATGTAAAGATTTAATCCGATCACTAATAATGGGATCAAGTAAAGACACAGGTTTAATCTTATTGATGAAGGAATCTAATCGTTTCACTGCGTCACCCACGCGGTTAACTCGAATTAATTTCTCACACTTCACCAATAAAGATTTAGGAACAGCAGAGGCAGAACAAGGATAGTGAATCGTATCATAACGATGCAGCCTCCATTGATTCAATACTGCTGATGTAACATCAGTTTCATGAGCCAATGTCGTCAAATCTACTGTTTCTAAACTAGACACAGCAGGACAAAGAAGAAAACTCAAAACATCATTTTTAGATGAAGTTTCAAGTATAGCTCTTTGGAGGCACGCTTCAACTAATCCCATAAAAGGAACCAACTTGTTCTTTCGAACATCACGAATAGGCATGTGAAATTTCAGATTCTCAGAAGAACCATACACACGCCCATCCTCAACACCAAGCAAATCATCAACAATAAATTCAGTATCATTACTACTTGCATGATTCAATGACACATCAGGATTAAGAGTAATTGCTGGATTTGCATCTTCCCCACTTTGCCCAGCTATTGCTGACTCCTCATGACTGTTACCAGCATGAGAAGGTTGGACAGTAGTCACTCGTAGATTTGATTGAGAATTTGTGTTTTCCAACGTGGAACTCACATTTTCAGAACCTGATCCAGTTGTAGAACATACAGCCAATGCAGGGATAGATACATTTCCGTCGTTATTCGACTCCATTCCGATCGTTCTATTGTTAATATTTTCAGAAATATCCCAATAAAGTGAGTTTTCATCAATATTTTCCTCCAGAACTTCATGACCATTGGTAATTAACGCAGCAGAATTGGTCACAGTATGAGTTGTAACCGGGGCTACAATTGATAAAGTGGCAATTCCCATTGTATCATCACCAATTAGACACAAGTGATCAGATTTCGGTCTTTTTGTCAAAAAATTATTTTGACTATTACGACGCAATAATAGCTCAGAATCAATGTCAGAGTCATAATCACACATAAAGTCCTCTTGACCAGAAGAAAAATCGTCTGATTTAATTAATTCATTAAATCGTTTCAACCCTCGTCTGGCGGGTTTTGGTTGTTTGTCTCTGATGAACGTGTTTTCTGTTGCACGTTCCACAAGTGACCCAAGGACAGTCTGAGGGTCGGAATAGGAGCCAGGACTCCCTTCTGACCTTGCCATGACGGCGGGCTCGGCACCTGAGGCCTCTGTCCGTTGGGACGAGGTCGGGCGCGAGTGACTCCCCTTGAGCACCTTGCAGGCATGTTGATGTCTTTTCAACGCAGCTGCATTGAAGCAGACTTGTTTACAGGCATCACAGAAAGCATATCTATCAGCATTGAC
>QVQD01000030.1 GCA_003584875.1 Methylococcales bacterium | reverse complement strand
GTAGGGGCGAATTTGTTGCCCAGTAACTCAGTCATCAAGGATACTGGGCGAATGTGTCGCCCCTACAAATCCTTAACTTAATGACATACGCCCCTACGGTGATTTTTATCGTTTCCACGCCGATAAAAAACTTGTGTAGATACCTATGTTTACAAAGGCGGAGGCTAAAATCATAATACTTCCACAGTCGCGATAGCGTAACCCGACCAACCTGACTCAACTCTCAAACCCACATCCTATTGCTCAATTAACTCAAGCTCATTAGGCTTTAGCCATAGTTCTAGTACCGCGTATAAATGCTCTATATCTATGGGCTTTGCGACAAAACCGACCATGCCACTTGCGATGCAGTTATTGCGTTCGGTTTCGGTTACGCCGGCGCTTAGGGCAATAATCGGCAAGTTGGCATGTTTTGGTTGTTGATGTATGCGTTGAGTGGCCTCAAGACCATTCATGATGGGCATGTGGATGTCCATTAACACCGCATCAACCTCATGCTCTTCCAACATAGCCAGCGCCTCTTGGCCTTGTAAGGCAACCTTTGTTTCAATGCCTAAACTCTGAAGATGTTTAACGATTAGCTTTTGCAATAGCTCATTATCCTCTACCAATAAAACTCGCCGACCTTTAAACCTAGTGCTATTTAATGAGTTAGGCAACTCGGGGGTCACTGCCACAAATTGAGTCGTGCAGCCAATCGAGGCTTTATTAATAGCAAACTGGATGGCAAAACTAAATGAACTACCCTGACCATAATGGCTATCAACAATAATTTCACCGCCCATCAATTCCACTAACTCTTTGCTAATGACCAAACCTAAACCAGTACCCCCATATTTTCGGTTATGAGAACCATCGACCTGACTAAAGGCTTGAAACAACTTATCCTGATCATCAGGTGCAATACCAATGCCGGTATCGATTACATTAAATAATAAAGAGACTTGCGATAGACTGATGCTATTCATGGTTATTTGTAATTTAACGCGGCCATCTGGGGTAAATTTAATAGCATTACCCACTAAGTTCGTCAGTACTTGTTGCAATCTAAATTTATCGCCGATCAGCTCAACAGGAATAGCGTTATCACGCTCGATAGAAAAGATGAGGTCTTTTTGTTGAGCCGCACCCGTAAACAATCTATTGATAGAATCGAGTAAGTCCAGCAAATTAAAAGCTTTGCTTTCAATGACAATACGCCCCACTTCTAGCTTAGTAAAATCAAGAATGTCTTGCAATATGTGCAGTAGACTCGTTGAAGCAGTATTAATATCTTGTAAATAAATCTTGGCTTCATTCGACATATCTTCATACATAGCCAGCTCAGAAAAACCAATAATAGCCGCCATAGGTGTTCGAATTTCATGCGACATACTGGCCATAAATTGAGATTTCAGTGTCGAAAAACGCTCGGCTTTTTCTTTAGCTTCTATCAAGCCATTTTCATAGGCTTTAAGCTTGCTCATATCAGTAAAAGTAGCCAAATAATGCGTGTTTATATTGTTGCCGTCATTGACGCTAACAATATTCATCCATTCACAATAAAGTTCACCTGTTTTTTTCTTATTCCATATTTCTCCAGACCAAGCCCCACTCCTAGTAAGTGACTGCCAAAGATCCTCATAAAAAGCGGCATCATGCACACCGGATTTCAAGATATTAGCATTCTGTCCAATTAGTTCTTTTTCGCTATAGCCTGTCGATTCCATGAAAGCTTTATTGACTTGGATATATAAGCCGTTGGGGTCTGTGACCAACATACCTTGTGCTGAATCAAAAGCGGTAGTAGCAATACTGAGATTTTCTTCATTAATTTTATACTCAGTAATGTCCTTAATAGTCCCCACATAATGAGTCAGGATGTTCAAACTATTTCTTACCGTATTAATCGTACGTAAGGCTAGAAAAACTTCACCATTTTTGCGTTTAATCCATTGTTCACCACTCCAAGAACCCTGTTCATTAAGGACTTTTATTATGTCGCTATAATAATCAGAACTATGGCGATTCGAGGCTAACATACTAATACAGTGCTCACCTATCGCATCTTTTGAACTATAACCCGTGCAATTGATATAGGCGGAGTTGACTTGAAGAATATGTCCTTTCTCATCACAAATCACCATGGCTTTATTACAGTCAAAGGCAATCGCGGCAATCTCAACTTTACGTTCGAGTAGTTGTTGCTGGGTAATATCAATACCAAAATAAACAATCCGCTCTAACTGCTGATCACCATTGAAAATATCAAAGGTATTCCAAGAAATGGCTTTAAAGTCGCCATCTACGGTGCTTATACTGGTTTCATAATCGACTAACTCGATATTTTCAAGAAACTCACTACGCAGTCTATCGACTGACATCGCGTTACTAAGAGGCTTAATAATATCTAGGCAGTTTTTGTCCAGCAATTGCTCAGTAGGAATGCCGGTAATAATGCTAGTCGCTTCGTTGCTATAAATAATCTCACCGACAGAAGTCAACTCAAGTACTAGCACACCTAAGCGATTAATGAGGCAGCGGTAACGTGCCTCAGAAAAGGGTACGCTAAAACGCGCATCGCCAATCAATATAGGACCTTGTTGCGTTAATACCGCATCAACACCCCAATCAAACAAATCATGACTGACTTCATCTAATTGCACTATGAGTTGCGTTAACTTATCCATTAATACAGATCAATCCATTAATAAGTTGCTGAGTGTCATTCAAATTGCCCATAATTTTAACGTTCGGTGTTGAAGATAATCGCACCAACATGGGAGTTGCAACAACCCCTTGCGCCCATGCTATATCAGGTGACAGCAACACTTCGACTCGTTCAATATGATAATTATTGGGATAATAGGTCTCACAGAACTTTAGCAGATTTCGTTGGGCTAGCACTGAATTAACCGATTCGCCGGCAATATATAAACGAAAGCGATGCATCTCTAAGGCTGGGGGGGTGTCACGTTCAGACTGTATCGCTAATTTATGCATCATCAGCCTCATCGTGGTTTACCGATCCCTTGATCTGTGTTGACGGACAACTATCAGCCGAGCGCTTATTCAAAAGCTCATCACGATTAGCATCGACCAAAATCAGCAAGGCCAATACTATTTTACCGCAACCTGGCCCACCCGAAAGCAGTGTACAGCGCCCTTGGGGTAAGCCGCCATGAGTGACCTCATCTAAGCCACGGATACCCGTCGATGCTTTAGTAAGTTGAATCATATTGCTCATGGAACTAGCCATAATGTTAACCTTAAGAACTCGTTGTTAGGGGGTAAACTCTACTTTGAAACTGACTTAACACAGCACAAAGAGAATTTGATTAACAAGAAATTTCAGTTGCTTATATACCGAGTTACCCGCATAGTGCTTTAGGTGATCGAAATTTCTTGTAGGACTATGATATAAATTATAGCGATAAAAACATATACCCAGTTCTGGGTATATTGGCTAAGGGTTACTAGGTATTTTGTTGTAAGCGGGGGCGTTTAACCCTATAAAATGCAAAGATACTTTTTACTTCTACACTTTAGCCATAGGTATCTACACAAGTTTCTTATCGGCGTGGAAACGATAAAAATCACCGTAGGGGCGTATTGCATACGCCCAACATTGAAAGTCCAATGTTATAGAGCTTATTTTATAAGGGCGTATGCAATACGCCCCTACGATCTTCACCACAAGGTTATCGTTCTCGAGGGGAATGCTAACCATTATTTGTGTAGATACCTATGCTTCCACAGATGGAGGCCGTGTTTAACCTGTAGGGGCGACAGATTCGCCCAGTAATCCGATATTCCAAGATACAGGGCGAATGAATTCGCCCCTACAAATGCTTATTTCGACATCGGTAAGACACCATGCCGAAACACCATCATGCGTAGTTGTAGTT
>QVQD01000081.1 GCA_003584875.1 Methylococcales bacterium | reverse complement strand
AAAACCTATGCTAACTCCACTGGATTCCTAGCAACAATTACCTTAGCGTCTAAATCAGACACCATACCTATAGAATAGGATTTTTTGGGCTTATTCGCGCCCTGACAGTCAATACTAAAACGATGCATAGATTCATCCAACTTCAACGCTGTTAACTGCCCTCCCCATAAACAGCCCGTATCAATACCATAACAATTGCGTCCTTCATAATAACCTAAGCTAGACCAATGCCCGAAGATGATACGCATATCTGCATTTTTACGTTTGGGCGCATCAAACCAGGGAAATAAGTTACTTGGCTGTGAACCTATTGGGCCGCTGTTAACAAAATCAAGTCGGCCTTGCGCGTCACAATAACGCATACGGGTAAAACAATTAATAACAAACCGTATTCTCGCAACACCTTTTAAATTAGGCGACCAAATATTGGGCTTGTTACCATACATTTGTTTTAAAAAGACCTCATAGTCTTTGTCTCTGAGCGTCTGTTCCGCTAAGATAGCCATTTTTTGAGCTTTCTTAAAATCCCATTGCGGAGGCAATCCAGCATGCAGCAGACAGAAATCATTGCTATAGTGCAATAAAGGCCGATGTCTTAACCAATAAATAAGCTCATCTCTATCAGGCGCATCAAGCACTTGGGTAAGACTATCCTTTTTATTGGCGATCTTTGGCAAACACGATGCTGCTAGTAAATGCATATCATGATTACCGAGCACAGTAATCGCTGAACTGCCTAAGGATTTGACAAAACGCAAGGTTTCTAAGGATTTTGGGCCACGATTTACTAAATCACCGGCAAACCAAAGCTGATCAGAATTTTCATTGAACGAGATAACATCAAGCAGCCTTAATAAATCATCAAAGCAACCTTGTATATCTCCTATAGCATAAATAGACATTTAACTAATGCAAGGTTCGGGGAATAGATAGAGTAAATCTAGGAATTAGGGCATTAAAATTATCCCCCTCATCCGAACACATGACATATTGACCTTGCATAGTTCCTACTGGAGTTTCAATGATCGCGCCACTGGTATAACGAAACTTTTCGCCCGGTTTAAGATAAGGATGTTCACCAATAACACCATCACCCCTGACCTCTTGAATCTTGCCATTTGAATCAGTGATTAACCAATGCCGATTTAAAAGCTTTGCAGGAACGGATCCTTCGTTAGTGATAGTAATGGTATAAGCAAATACATACTTGCCTTTTTCTGGAGCAGACTGCTCAGCAATAAAAAAAGGCGTAGATTCAACTATTATTTTGTTTTTTTCAGTCATTGATAGATCATATAGATATTACTTATTAATCGAAACATTGTAGCTTATTCATAATAGGCAAGTAAGTATTTCATACAAAATAAACTAGCAAAACAAAGACCATCATTGGTCTCACTTAAATAGGACAGCACATTGTATATTCATATCATTGGTATTTGCGGAACATTTATGGGCGGACTAGCCGTTATTGCGAGACAAATGGGCCATCAAGTCAGCGGCTCCGACCAGAATGTTTACCCTCCTATGAGTACGCAATTACAGGAACAAGGCATAGAGCTAATGAATGGCTATCAGCCTGAAAACCTAGATGGAGAGCCGGATTTAGTTATCATAGGTAACGCATTATCGCGTGGAAACTCTGAAGTTGAAGCCGTTCTAAACAGAGGCCTCAGTTATATATCAGGGCCTCAATGGCTAGCAGATCATGTACTCCATGATAAATGGGTGCTAGGTGTTGCAGGAACTCACGGAAAGACCACAACAACCAGCATGCTAAGTTGGATACTCGAACATCAAGGTTACAACCCCGGCTTTTTAATTGGCGGCATCCCTCTTAACTTTGGCATTTCTGCACGCTTAGGTGGCGGCCCTGAAAATAAATCAGGCTTCTTTGTTATTGAAGCTGATGAATATGATTCTGCATTTTTCGATAAACGCTCAAAGTTTGTTCACTACAGACCTCGCACTGCAATACTCAACAACCTAGAATTTGATCATGCTGACATTTTTCTTGACCTAGACGCTATTAAACGACAATTCCATCATCTGGTTAGAACCATACCTGGCGAAGGCATTATTATTTGTCCAGAAAATGACAACAATCTTAAAGACACCCTCAACATGGGTTGTTGGACGCCTGTTGCAAACACCTCCATCAATGGTGACGCTCTTTGGAATGCCCATCTGATAAAAGCCGATGGCAGTCGATACTCCGTGCTTTTTGAGAATCTTGAACAAGGCATCATTGATTGGACCTTAACCGGTGAACACAACGTTTATAACGCTTTAGCTGCCATCGTTGCCGCCAGCAGTATCGGCATACTCCCTAAAGACGCTATAACCGCTCTAAATCAATTCAAAAATGTTAAAAGGCGTATGGAAGTTATCGCTAATATTAATGGCGTGACTCTTTACGATGATTTTGCCCATCATCCAACTGCGATTGCAACCACCCTAGATGGCTTACGCAAACAAGTTGGACAAGAGCGCATTATCGCTATTGTAGAACCTCGATCAAATACCATGCGTCTTGGCATACACACCCAAACACTCGCTGAATCTTTAAACTTGGCAGATATCGCTATCATTTATCAACCACAAAACTTAGGCTGGGATTTAAGCGCGGTACAAAAACATGCCGACAATATAACGATCTATTCCTCACTAGAAGACATCATTGCTAAGCTCAAAGAGGAAGCGGAACTTGGAGGGCATTATGTATTAATGAGCAATGGCAGTTTCGGTGGCATTTATGAGCGCTTACAAGCTGAATTGAGCCTAGAGAACGAAACATCCGAAGAAACCTAAGAATTTATTACTCTGTTTACTTACAAAGGCTAGATATAAAATAGAAGTTATGTAAAATTCATAACACTTAACGCTACCATTTAGAGCTCACATGACTAAAGAAATAATTTTAACTGGCATTACTACCACTGGCACTCCTCATTTAGGTAATTATGTAGGCGCCATTAAACCAGCCATTGCCGCCAGCAAGAATGCTAATGTCACACCCTTTTATTTTCTCGCTGACTATCACGCCTTAATTAAATGCCAAGAGCCAGAAAGAGTCAGACGTTCCAGTTTAGAAATCGCCGCAACTTGGCTAGCCTTAGGTTTAGATACGTCAAATGCGGTCTTCTATCGTCAATCAGATGTACCAGAAATCATGGAACTCATGTGGATGCTGACCTGCGTAGCCTCTAAAGGCTTAATGAATAGAGCGCACGCCTATAAAGCCGCAAGTGCTGAAAATGAGCAGAGCGGAGAAAGCGATCTCGACAAAGGCATTAATATGGGCTTATTTGCTTATCCTATTTTGATGGCCGCCGACATCCTCATGTTTAATGCTCATAAAGTTCCTGTCGGCAAAGATCAGATACAACACATAGAAATGGCTAGAGACATTGCTGGGCGCTTTAACCATATTTATGGCGAACATTTTGTCTTACCTGAAGCGGTTATCGATGAACATGGTGCCACGCTATCGGGCATGGATGGTCGTAAAATGAGCAAAAGCTACAACAATACCATTCCGTTGTTTGAGCCTGAAAAGAAACTAAAGAAACTTATTAACAAAATCCAAACAAATTCCCTGGAGCCAGGCCAAGCTAAAGACCCAGAAACTTGCACCTTATTCAGTATCTATAAAGCCTTTGCGAGCAACGCTGAGGTATCAGAAATTCGTCAACGCTATGCTGAAGGTATCGCTTGGGGAGAAATGAAAAGCGTGCTGTTCGAACATATTAACGAACACATCACACCTGCTAGAGAGCGCTACGAAGCCTTACTACAAGCGCCTGAGCATATTGAACAACAACTACAAGAAGGCGCACTAAAAGCACGCGCTGTGAGCGTTCCCTTTATGAAAGAATTACGTAAAGCCGTAGGTATTTCAAGAATTT
>QVQD01000156.1 GCA_003584875.1 Methylococcales bacterium | reverse complement strand
ACACAAAATAAACAAAATCAGGTTAGATTGCACTAACCCGATATGAGTATTTCAAATTTGCAATAGCTCTCTAAAGTATAATGTCCCAATTAGCTAAGATGATGAGACAATCATCTTAGCTGCCACTATGGTATTGATATAGATCAGTCTAATCCTTCGTTAACTTTTAAATACTATTTATAAACAGAGTTATAGTACTTTGTGCTCTTAGCCTCACATCCGAGGGCTAAGCCATATTTAAACAAAATGGCATGTAAATTAGGTAATTTTCAATGTTAATAAATAACAAGCAATGGCAATTGTAATAGCTTGTTAACATTGATAATGTTGATTTTCAATTAAATACCCTTATAGTTAGGCTACTAAAACAATAAATTGAGGTCTTTTATGCAGCATTTTCGTTTTTCATTCATTATTGCCATCATAGGTTTAACGGGGGCTTTTTTTTGGGGCGGCACTATGGGCGTCTTTATTGCCTTTATCCTAGCCGTATTAGAAGTGAGTTTATCTTTTGATAATGCCGTAGTTAACGCAAGTATTTTGAAGCGTATGGATGAAAAATGGCAGCGATACTTTTTAACGTGGGGCATATTAATTGCCGTATTTGGTATGCGCTTAGTATTTCCTATATTAATTGTTTCTGTCGCCACTGGATTAGATTTTATCGGTGTAACGACCATGGCCTTGCATGATCCAGCTCAGTATGCAGAACACTTAAATGCATCTCATATTCAAATTGCTGCATTTGGTGGTATGTTTTTAATGATGGTATTTTTCTCTTTTATTTTCAACGAAGATAAAGAGTTACATTGGTTAGGTTACATAGAAAGAAAAATGTCCGAGTTTGGTAAGCTAGAATCTATTGGCATTATTTTAGCTTTAGGTTTGTTATTAATAGTTCAAAACTGGCTACCTGATGCGATACGATTACCTGCCTTAATTTCAGGTATTTCTGGGCTGATTTTATTTGTTATTGTAGATAGTTTAGCGGCTTTATTTGAAGATGAAGAAGAGGGCGAAGAAGTCTCTACTGCCATAAAAAAAGGTAGTGTCATGAGTTTTCTGTATCTTGAAGTATTAGATGCCTCGTTTTCATTTGATGGTGTAATTGGTGCTTTTGCCATCACCCAAGACGTCGTTATTATCATGATTGGTTTAGCGATAGGCGCTATGTTTGTAAGAAGCCTGACTGTTTATTTAGTTCGCAAAGGCACTTTAGATGACTATGTTTTTTTAGAGCACGGTGCTCATTACGCCATAGGTACTTTGGCAACAATTATGCTATTAAGTATGATGTATCATATCTCTGAAGTTGTTACAGGTCTGGTAGGTGCAATTTTAATTGGTTTATCGATTATTTCATCTATACGTTATCAGAAGAATTTAAAATAAAGTTTTATCATTGCATAAGTTATCGCATGATAAGAGGGAAAGGCTTTAGCCTCCGCGTCAGTTAAGGAATAGTTGAACTTATTGTTGGCCGGAATAAGGCTTTTCGAGCATTAGCCAGTAAAGCGTTTTCGGCATAGCTACTGTACCTATGCCGAAAACACTACCACGTGCTGCACTTGGGTGGCCTTATTCCGGCCTACGAAAGCTTAACTGTGGGCAGTTACTTTCGATATAACGATTAAGCTAAAGCGTCCTCTTTAAATCAGTACCCTATATATAAAGCTCATTATTAGCAAACAAGGCATGAAAAATTATTTAATACTGCTCGATAAGATTCTTAAAGAAGGCGTCCAAAAAGGCGATAGAACCGGCAGTGGTACATTGTCTCTGTTTGGTCATCAGATGCGTTTTGATTTAACTCAGGGCTTTCCTTTGGTGACAACCAAAAAAATTCATTTAAAATCCATCATTCATGAACTACTGTGGTTTTTAAAAGGTGAAACTAATCTCGCTTATTTACATGAACATCGTGTAAATATTTGGGATGAGTGGGCTGATGATTGCGGTGATTTGGGTCCCGTGTATGGACATCAATGGCGTTCTTGGCCTACTTCAAATGGACAGCATATTGATCAAATACAAGTCGTTATTGATCAACTTAAAAAAACACCCAATAGTCGGCGCATTATTGTATCAGCTTGGAATGTAGCCGATTTACCTGATGAAAGTATCAGCCCACAACAGAATGTAGCTTGCGGAAAAATGGCTTTGGCACCTTGTCATGCTTTTTTTCAATTTTATGTAGCTGATGGCAAGTTATCATGTCAGCTATATCAGCGCAGTTGTGATACATTTTTAGGACTGCCGTTTAATATTGCTAGTTACGCCTTATTGACGCATATGATTGCTCAGCAATGCGATTTAGCCGTAGGTGATTTTATTTGGACCGGTGGTGATGTACATTTATATCTTAATCATCTGGAACAAGCCAACTTACAATTAACTCGTCAACCTTATGATTTACCAAAATTAACCCTAAAAAATAAACCTGCTTCTATATTCGATTATTGTTATGAAGATTTTGAAGTTGAACACTATCAGACCCATGAGCATATTAAAGCACAGATATCTGTGTAATAAATTGAGTTAAAAGGAGCAACCCCGTATGAAACATCAACATAAAGCCCACCCCTGGCATGGCATTAGTCCTGGCGAAAATGCTCCGATTATTGTGACCGCATTCATCGAAATTGTGCCGTCAGATACAGTGAAATATGAAATAGACAAAGATTCTGGCTATCTTAAGATAGACAGGCCGCAAAAATTTTCAAATATGATCCCTACGCTTTACGGCTTTATACCGCGTACCTATTGTGCAGAAAAAATAGCTGATTATGCGGCTAAAAAATCAGGTAAAGAAGTCACAAAAGGCGATGGAGATCCTTTAGATATTTGCGTTTTAAGTGAACGTACGGTATCGCATGGTGATATTTTATTGCAAGCAATCCCCATTGGCGGTTTTCGTTTACTAGATGGTGGCGAAGCCGATGATAAGATTATTGCGGTAATGAAAGGAGATGAGTTTTATAGGCAATGGAACGATGTATCAGATTGTCCAGAATCTTATATTAATAGGCTAAAACATTATTTTTTAACTTATAAACATTTGCCTAGTGAAAAAAGCATCTGTGAAATAACTCATGTTTATGGTCGAGAAGAAGCTCACGAAGTCATTGAGCTTGCAATGAATGATTACAATCATCATTTTAAATTTTAAGGGAGTTAAAAACTATGAATTATTGGTTAATGAAATCTGAACCAGACAGCTTTAGCATTGATGCACTTTACAATAGACCTAATAAAATAGAGCATTGGGATGGCGTAAGAAATTACCAAGCAAGAAATATGATGCGCGATGACATGAAATTAGGTGATCAAGTGTTTTTTTATCATTCAAATTGTGAGGTACCGGGTATCGTAGGTATCATGGAAATCGTAAAAGAAAGTTACCCTGACTTTACCGCCTTTGATCCTGATCACCCGCACTTCGATCCTAAAACAAATCCAGAAGAACCTCATTGGATAATGGTTGATGTCCGCCATGTCAAAACCTTAATACGTAATATTTCATTAAAAGAGTTAAAAACTTACCCAGAAATAGAAGACTTAGCCTTAGTTCGTCGCGGTAATCGACTATCAATTATGCCTGTGACAGCCGCACAATGGGATTTTATATTGAGCGTGGAATAATGGGTACCGATTCTATCTGAATCGAAGTGAATGAAAATTACCCTACTAAATGAGTAAAGCTAAGCTAGATCTATTAGCTTAACAAGGCACAAAACGCTTATGTAGTCGGGTTAGTGATAGCGTAACCCGACAATTTGTCGGGGTGTGTCGGGTTACGCTATCGCTAACCCGACCTGTCATAGATAAGTCAAGTCCTTAAATATCATCTATTTTCAGGTCTATACCCTGCACGAAACTCTCCTTTTTTTAAATATTAAAAATAGGCTTTGATTTCATGCAGTCAATATTCTTTTAGTTAAAGCGATC
>QVQD01000082.1 GCA_003584875.1 Methylococcales bacterium | reverse complement strand
CCTGGTGACCAAATCGAAGTATTTGAGCGCATAGAAATTAAACGGGAACTATAAGTTATGGCTAAAGAGTTTGGCCGTAATGCGCGAGTTTCATCTCAGATACAAAAAGAGCTTTCGCTCATTTTGCAGCGTGATATAGATGATTCTCGATTGGGCTTTATCACCATCAATGAAGTGGTGGTGACTAAAGACTTAGCCGTAGCAAAAGTGTATGTCACGGTGCTTGGTGTTGATCAAGAGGGCAAGCGCGCAAACGTTAAATTACTGAACGAGCTAGCGCCGATGATTCGACATGAGTTGGCAAAAAGAATGCGTTTAAGGCATATTTCCACGTTACGCTTTCTTTATGATGATTCTTTTGATACCGGTATGCGTGTCTCTGAACTGTTAAGCGAAGTCATTAAACACGACGTCGAGTAAGTCAGTTATTAAGGTATTATCTGAAGGGCGGTTATGTAGGTCGGGTTAGCGATAGCGTAACCCGACAAAATAGCCTAGGAAATGTCGGGTTACGCTGTCGCTAACCCGGTGTCACTGGGTGAATCTGTCGCCCTTACAGCCATAGGTATCAACACAAGTTTCTTATCGGCGTGGAAACGATAAAAAGCAACGTAGGGGCGTATTGCATACGCCCAACATCGAAAGTCCAATGTTATAAGGGCGTATGCAATACGCCCCCTACGATCTTCACCATAATGTTATCGTTCTCGCGTGGGAATGCTAACAATTATTTGTGTAGATACCTATACCTTAGCGCTGAAACGCTTCTTTATTATCTTTTTGACAATCGTTTAGATGAGTCATCATTAATTGATCAATAGCTGAAACTTTAAAAGTATCAAGTACAAACAAAGTGCTGATTAAAGTCAGGTATAATTGCCCTTTATTCTAATAATGCGACCTTAATCTAAAATGAACATCAATTTCACCAAAGAAGAATATCTGTTATTGCTAGATATTATATATATCGCGGATTGGATCTTGCATGCCCACAGCATAGAAGGTAAGCGTAGCGAAACAGAAGATTACTCAGCTTTATTTCAAAAACTAATGATGCATGCTAAAGAAATGGGTTGTAGTGAATTAATCGAGTTTTCTGAACTAAGACAAGAGCATGTTCATTCTGGCGACTTTGAAGATGAATCTGCTGCTCTCGATTATCTTGATGAATTTGAAGGTCAGTCATTTTGGGATGAGTTAATTTCAAGATTAGCCATGCGTGATGCTTTGATGGCGCTTAAAGTCAGTAGTGCTCATGAAGTTCCATCGGAAGAGCTATTTGATGCGCTTTCAAAGGCAGAAGAATATTGGAGTAAGGAGTTTGAAAGCTTCGATTTAAGTCGAATTTCATTAAATAAAGGCCAAAGTAGTATTCTGCATTAATCCATCAGATTAGGTTATATACGAGGCTTACATGAAGCATGGTTTAGCATTAGTCATTTCTGTATGGCTGCTCTGTTATGTTAATACGGCGATGGCAGCGAAGTTCTCTAGCCCATCTCACGCCCTACAATGCGCGGCCTTTAGTCCTTATGTCGGCGATATTAATCCGCATTACGGCGCGCATCCCTCTAAAGCCTTAATCAATGAATTGTTAGATACTTTAATCAAACAAACGCCTTTTCGTTGCATTATGACCTATGGGGTTTTAAATGGTTTAGATGCTACCTTTGAAGCTGCTAAAGCACGAAACCTTAAAGTAATTGCCATTCTTTGGCTGGATGATAATCCTGAGGTTAATACCCAATCCATAAATAAAGGCATAGAAGTCGCCAAGGCTTATCCCAAAACTATTATCAAGCTCAGTTGTGGTTCTGAAGTAAGAACCCGTCATGGTTATCAGTTTGATGGTGAAATCAGTCGATGTATTGATACCTTACGCAAAGCTGGCGTTAGCCAACCTATAACCACGATCGATACTTGGTGGGAATGGTGTAATCGATCTTCAACTTGCGCTCAGACTAATTTTGGTGCACAAGTCGATTGGATAGGCGTCAATATTTTCCCTTGGTGGGATAATTTATACTCAACACTTTATCCTTGTACGCCTGCTGATAAAGCCGCAGATTTTCATATAGCGCGTCTTGAACAATTACATAAAACCTATACTGATAAAGACATCATATTAACGGAATTTGGTTGGCCTCATGGGCCTGAAGGTAGTACCGGTGGCGCTTCTAAAACAGGTCAACACTGTGCTGTTGCCAACAGTCAGAATCAAAAGCAGGTGCTTCAAGCAACTTTTAAACAACTGGCTAAAAAACATTGGTCAGGTATTGCTTTTGAAGCTTTTGCAGAAACTTGGAAGCCCAGCAAAGAGGGCGATTCCGGTAGTTTTTGGGGTGTTTGTTCAGGATTAGCCCCTTATCGTTGTTTACAAGGCTTAACTTTAAAATGACCAGCGCTCCCTCTATGTCTCGCATTGCCATCGCCAGTTTTATCGGCACGGCTATTGAGTTTTATGATTTTTATATTTATGGCATGGCTGCTTCATTGGTTATCGGCCCGGTATTTTTTCCTGGTGAAGATTCTAGTAGCCAAGCGCTTAGCGCCTTCCTCACTTTTGCAGTCGCTTTTTTGACTCGACCTTTAGGAGCCATCTTATTTGGTCATTTTGGTGATCGTATTGGACGCAAAGCGACCTTGGTCACATCCTTGTTAGTGATGGGTATTTCAACCACTTTAATTGGATTATTGCCTAGCTATGCTCAAATTGGTGTTTGGGCGCCCATATTATTGTGTGTATTACGTTTTAGCCAAGGTATAGGCTTGGGCGGTGAATGGGGAGGAGCCGCTTTATTGGCGACCGAAAATGCACCTAATGGCAAACGTGGCTTCTATGGTATGTTTCCGCAATTGGGACCACCAGTAGGATTTTTATTGGCAACGGGTAGTTTCTTAGGCTTAACGTATAGCCTCAATGATCAACAATTTATCGATTGGGGCTGGCGACTACCGTTTATGGCTAGTTCGGTATTAGTTGCGATTGGCTTGTATGTTCGATTAGCCTTGACCGAAACTCCTGTCTTTACAGAGGTGCTAAAACAGCAGCAAAGAGTCACCTTTCCACTTAAAAATATTCTGAGCTTACATCTGAAGCCATTGATATTAGGCGCATTAGCGATGGTAGTTTGCTATGCCTTATTTTATATCGCCACGGTATTTTCTCTAAGCTATGGAACCAGCACATTACACATACCTCGCCAGCAGTTTTTGGGGATGTTATGTATGGCTATTGTTTTTATGGCAGTCGCCACGCCTTTATCGGCTTGGGCAAGTGATCGTTATGGACGTAAACGAGTGCTGTTAATCGCCAGTAGTTTGGCTATGTTATCCGGTTTCGCCTTAGAGCCTATGTTTAATAGTAACTCACCGCTACTCCTAACAGTTTTCTTAAGTTTAGAATTGTTGTTAATGGGCGCTACATTTGCACCTATGGGTGCTTTATTACCAGAATTATTTCCCTCTGAATTGCGTTATACCGGAGCAGGCACAGCCTATAACCTAGGTGGAATTTTAGGCGCATCATTCGCACCTTATATCGCCCAGCGCTTAGTCACCGAAGGTGGGCTTGCTTGGGTCGGTGGTTATGTTTCATTGGCGGCAGCCATTAGTTTTTGTGCGGTGTTAATGATACAAGAAACGCGAGATAAATCTTGGGTGAATTAATCGGCTATCAACTTATGGAGGGATCGATTGAGCTTAATCGTTCACTTTTAGATAGCGCTCTCTTGAGCGGAGACAAAAGGCGCAAGGCGAAGGGTTAAGTCTAATATCTGTCACGCCCTGAGTTGCTAGCCTCCTAGACTTAATCTTTCGTCTGCGCTGAAGCTTTACCGCTTTAAGCATAGGTAGCCACACAAGTTTCTTATCGGCGTGGAAACGATAAAAAACACCGTAGGGGCGTATTGCATACGCCCAACATCGAAAGTCCAATGTTATAGAGCTTATTTTATA
>QVQD01000134.1 GCA_003584875.1 Methylococcales bacterium | reverse complement strand
GACATTGTTTACCACGTCACTCTCTCTTCCTGTTTGAATGCTTCTAATGTACTCTTGTGATGCTACAATCACTGCTTCTTGACCATTCTTGAGCTTCTTCAAATACTCTGCCATGATATCGTTGGACTCGATCGAGACATCTAAACTAATATCTGTATTGAACATATCACCAAAAATGATCGCAGCAGGAGATGTACCAATTGAACTATCATATGTATAATTGAGAATTCTTTGAACAATGGATAGATAGCCACTCCACTCGGTTGATACCATGCGATCCATCACAATTGCACGAAGGTGTTTCATCACCTCCCCACCACGTCTTTCAACTAAACCATTTGCTTCGGGATGATAAGGAGCCACTACCAAATGTTCAAACTTTAATAGTTTGGATAATTCACTGCACACATTGGCCGTGAACTGTGTTCCCCCATCCGAACGAATACTCTTCATAACTCCAAAGATTCCCATATGGTGAATCAAACACTGAACATATCCAATGGCCGCTGTAGACTTCACTGCATACAATGAAATAAATTTGGAAAAGTTGTCCATGATACTGAGAATGTACTTGTTTCCGTACTCATCTTCGGGCAACGGTCCAATCGTGTCTGTGGATAAACATTGCATTGGCGACCATCCTTCAATATGATAGTTGGACTTGATCACAGGGATACGTTTGGCTTTAATTTTCTGACATATAGCACATTCACCAATGAATTTCGCCACATCGATCTTGTAACCCGCCCATTGCATCTTATGGTCTATTAACCATCTAACGGTCTTCTCTACACCATGATGACCGACGATCTCATTGTGTGCCGCTTGACATCTTTCTAACTTTACTTCATCACTAACCACCTTGAATTTAAATACTCTGGACAGCGTATCGGCAACTACATTAGTCACCCCAGGCACATGTTTGATTAAGAAACTGAATTCTAACAATCGGAGCCTCCATCTGACCAACTTGGGAATTGTACTGGTTTGTAGATGAACCAAATTCTTATGATCTGTGCATACGACAAACTCCTTCCCCAACAAATAGGGGGTCAACTTTGTAATAGCATAGAAAACGCCAAAACATTCCAATTCAATAGTGCTCCAATTTTGTTCTGCTGGTGTCAGTTTCTTTGAGATAAAGATTATGGGTACTTCAACCATATTTTGACACTGCATGAGCACCGCACCAATTCCATTCAATGATGCATCTGTATACAAGATAAGTGCATCTACATCATTCATCTGAAATAAATCTTGTGCTGACATGATTGCTTCTTTGGCCTTGACAAAAGCTTTGGCGGCTGTGAGATCCCAATGGAACCCATCTCTCTTAGTCAAGTTGGTCAATGGGACCAAAATACTTGCAAGGTTTGGAATAAAATCACCAAAGTAATTCACCATGCCTAAGAAACTTCGCAATTGCTTGACTGTAGTTGGCTCGGCCATCTCATTGATGCCTGCCTTTCTTTCGTCACTCAGACCATATCCTGTTTCATTAAAGACATGTCCCAAAAATACCACACTATCATATCCAAACGAACACTTGCTTGGCTTCAATCTTACATTGAATGTTGCTAACGCTGATAGACATTGATCTAATCGTTGAATAAACTCTTCACACGTCTTACCATGGACAATAGTATCATCAATAAAAACGACTGCTCCTTGTAAGAACAAATCCTTTAGAATAACATTTGCCATTCTATCTTGATAGATACCAGGTGCTGTGGATATACCAAAAGGGCACCGATTGAATTGAAACAATCCCCACGGAGTGATGATTGTTGTTGCTTGTTTACTCTTCTCACTCAATCGCAACTGATAGTATCCCCATAGGTTGTCCATCTTACCAAACCACTTGTTACCTGCCAATGCAGTAAACAATGATTTCATGTATGGAATCTGACTAGCATTGGGTTTAATGATATCATTCAGTCCTCTATAGTCCACTGCAATACGAAGTGTTTTATCTGGCTTGACCAATACCACCAACGGTGAAGCAATTTCACTGTCATTCACAGGTGACAATACTCCCAGTTTGACTAACTCAAAAATACTAGCCTTCACATCCGTCAAAATAGCTGGTCGAATAAATCGACATGGCTGAACATGCAGACTGACATTCTCCTTCAATTCAATATCCATAGGCGCCACCTTCAACCCAGTTGAATCAAAGTCACTAAATAACACATCGCCATACTTCTTGATAGTAGCCACCAATAAATCATGCAATGGAAAGTCTGGATTGATGGCAATCTCTCCCATGTAATCTTTCGTCGGTTGGTTGACTGGATACGGTGGTGGAACTTCATCCTCACTTGTATCACCCACAATTTTCTCATAGACCAACTGACCTAAACCCATAGATCTGATGGATGGCAATCCAATAGATAACGGTTCCTCACACTCCTCTAAGATCATGCACTTGACTTCACATAACACTGGAATTGCACTTACAATTTCTAAAATTACCATGATGTAATCACCAGAGACTGTCAAATTCTTTCCTCCAACCAAGCTAACCATGAATGGTTTGTCCTTGATAATTGGTTTGTCATACCCGCTATTGATCAACTGCTGCACAGTTTCTCGTGTGATGGTGTTGACGTTTGCCCCTGGATCTAAAAATGCTGTGTCATCATAGATACATTCTCTTTCCTTCATATCCTTCAAAACTCGGATCGGTACGCGAATAAACTCATCTTCCACTTTGTTGGAATCAGCGGCAAATATTCTCAAACGACGACTTGTACCATTGGTTTCAATGGTTGGGACCACCGCTGTACGCACTACCTTCTTGTCTTCGCGCGACTTAAGCTTTGGACACTGGGAACTGATATGTCCTTTCTCTTTGCAGTAGTAGCATGTTAATTCCTTTGTATCCAACTTTGGTTTAGAATCACCACCAAATTTCACAACAGCTTTCACCGTTGTCTCCTTCTTTGTATAATCCTTCTTCTTTTCCACCGAAGGCAACTTTCTTCGATCCAATTCATTTTGGATTGTCCTGACTGTAGGAATGATCTTCCTTGTTTGTTCGATCGCTTCTGCTAATGTCTCAGGTTCATAAGCACGAACATTGTCTGCCAATAAAGTAGGTCTCAAACCATTGACATAGATTTTAGCTATTTCCTTTCCACGAATTTGGCATTTGGTGCCAGCACACATGACTTCAAATTGGAATTTCTCGTTGTACGTCTGCAGCGCAGATAATGAGAGATCTTCACCGTCCATACTCACTTGTTTTACACGCTGACGCCATTCTACTGGCGTACTGACTTCATGAATCTCGCATATCGCCTTGAAAAACTTGAATTCACTCAACGCAATGATATACTCCAAATCTTCTCCATGAGTTGCACCAATAACTTCTAAATCATCGGCTACAATAAATGCTTGTGGTGTCTCCACCACATGCTTTGGACATCTTGCCTTGTATCGCTTATAGTCCACATAAAATGCAAAAATGGAGGTTCGCTCCAAATTCTTCAGGACTGGTGTCTTGTTATGCAATGCTTGAAGCATCTGCACCATTTCCACTCCAGATCCACCACTCGTATGACTTCTACCAGCCACACTGAGCTCTTCCCTTTCCTCACGAAATCTTCGATTTTCTTCCTCTAATCGCTCCATTCTTGCTAATAATGCCACCAAAGTTCGTTCATCACTTGTTGGTACCACTACTTGACCTTCATGCTCTTCCTCGGTCTCTGAACGACCATCTATGGACTGGTCGCTTGAGATATCATCTTCCACTACGCGTCGTTGGGTCTTGCCACGCGTCTTCATTGCTAAAGTATATTTCTATAAGTTTAAACTATTTGCTTCTATACTGATAACTTGGAATAGTAGATATAATCTCTATTTAATTATGTTACTTTTAACCTAGCGCGTCAGTGTTAGGTCCATACTATTATAATGATTGGTGCCAGCTATACTACTTTGTCTGGGTGG
>QVQD01000069.1 GCA_003584875.1 Methylococcales bacterium | reverse complement strand
AATAAGCGTAATTGGTAGCCTTATCTTCTGTCCCTAAGGGGCATGATATACCTTTGATATCGGCCAAACATTGCCGATAAATACTATCTACGACTTTGCGTTTTGCTAATGCCTCATCAATAATCTTAAGTTGCAACAAACCAAAGGCGGCATTGATCTCACTCATTTTGCCATTAATGCCGGGTGCCACCACAGTGACTTCATCAACAAAACCAAAGTTTTTTAAATGATCGATACGCTGTTTAGTTTTGGCATCATGGCAGATGATAGCTCCACCTTCAAAAGTGTTGAATACTTTAGTGGCATGAAAACTAAGTATTGATAAATCACCATGATTCAAGACACTGCCGCCTTCGTATTGCACAGCAAAGGCATGTGCAGCATCATAAATGACTTTTAAGCCATAATTATCAGCGATTTTTTGAATAGCCATAACATCACAGGGCTGGCCATAACAATGTACCGGCATAATAGCAGTGGTTTGTGGCGTGATAGCCGCCTCAATCTTGTCGGGGTCCAAATTAAGAGTGATAGGATTAATATCTGCAAAAACGGGTTTGATACCATTCCACAACAAGGCATGTCCGGTGGCTGCAAAAGTATAAGGTGTGGTTATCACTTCCCCTGTAATACGTAAAGCTTGCAATGCGGTTACTAAGGCTAGCGTGCCATTGGCAAATAAACATAAATGTTTAACGCCCAGATAATCACAAAGTGCCTGCTCCAGTTGTTGATGAAATTGGCCGCTATTGGTTAACCATTTACTGTCCCAAATTTGCTCAAGATAAGGAACAAAATCCGCCAGATCAGGCAGTAAAGGCTGAGTTACATAAATCGGCGCTGAATTTTTAGAGTCTGTCATGATTCAAGGGCAGCTTCTGTGTTCATCTGGGTATCACTTACATCAAGACTAATAGGTGGCAGATCATCACACCAGCGTTGCCACATAATGCGTAAGGCTTGCTCTAAACTTTTAGCAATTAATTCAGGTTGATGATAAGCAGATAGCTCAAAACGTTTGCGCAACACCTTACGTATTTCTGTTAGTCGTTCTAAGTCATTGGCTAGACTCAGTCCTTTATTGACGAATTCATTTACATTATTTGAAACAAAATCATCTAAACCAAGTTGCTGCAATAAAGAAGCGCCTGCCCTACTCGCTGGCGTTTGCCCAGCCATTGTTAAAGTCGGAACTCCCATCCAAGTAGCATGACATGTCGTAGTACCCCCATTATATGGAAAGGTATCTAAACACATGTCTATCTGATGATGTAGTGCCAGATATTCAACAATATTGCTTCGAGGATAAAAACTTAAGCGCTCATGCACAATGCCGTGTTCTGCAAACCAAGTTATGAGTGTGTCATAACCAGATTCAGGCATGCCAGCCAATATTAATCGTGACGTCGGCAGAGCAAGCATAAGCTTTGCCCATACACTAATAACCTCAGGGCTAAATTTATTCAAGCGATTAAAACTGCCAAAAGTAATATAACCATTAGTTAAGGCGGGTAAAGCATTGACATCAGGCGCAGAGTTATGTGGATTAAAAGGCGCAGTGGCAGGTAAATAAACCAGTTTTTCTGTAAACTGATCCTTAAAGGGTTCTTGTGGCAAAAAGAATTTATCAGCCAAATAATAATCCATAGCCTGTAAACCTGTAGTACCCGGATAGCCCATCCAACTCGCTTGAATTGGGGCTGGTTTTCTGGCAAACGTTAACAATCGATTATGTGAAGTATGCCCCGATAAATCGATCAAAACATCAATACCATCACTACGAATTTTTTCGGCTAGTTCATCATCACTTAATCCGACAACGGCTGTCCAAAAAGAAAAATAACCCTGTAGCCTTAAACTAACTTTATCTATTTGCACACGATTATAATAAGCATGCAAAGTTAATGATGAAAATTGAGATAAATGTATTAATAAGGGCTCAACAAACGATGCTATTGCATGATCACAAAAATCACCTGATACAAAACCAATTTGTATGCATCGATACGGGTCTTTATCATTATTATGAGATTGCCAATATGGTCGCAAGGGAGCTTCGTATTGTTCTGCATAAAGGAGATGCTCTGCAAACAACTCCGATGGATTTAGCGAGGCGCTCATCGATGCATTGAACAACCAATTACTAAAGATATCGTTATATTCAGGACTAATTGCCAAAGCTTTTTTAAAATATTCACTATTTAATCGACCTAATCTTGATGAAATAACACCTAAGCCATTGTATGCTTTAGCGTGATTTGGATCATATTTTATAGCCTTAAGAAAACTAGCTTCTGCTTCCTCTAAGCGCCCCAACTCTAACATTGTCAGCCCCAAGTTATTGTAGGCTTCTGCGTATTCTGGATCAATTTCTAAAGCATATCGGCAACTGATCACCGCTTCATCAAACCGCTTAAGGTCATGCAAAACATTAGCCCGACAACAATAAGCTTCAGCATCATCAGCTTTCATAGAAATAACAAAATCATAGCTAATCAGTGCTTCATCCAAACGCTTAAGATGTTGCAAAACGTTTCCACGAATAATATACGCACCCGTAAACTCAGGAGTTAAGACTATAACTTGATCATAACTGACAATTGCATCCTCAAGTCGCTCAAGTCTGCACAAAGTGTTGGCGCGGCTAAAGTAGGCATCTGCATAATCGGGTTTAAGGGCTATCGCACAATCAAAATAAGCTAACGCTTCTTGCAAGTTATTAAGTTCATGCAATAAAAGACCACACTTAAAGTAAACAGCAAAATATTGAGGCATTAAGCTTATGGTATATTTATAGACTTCAAATGCCTCATCGAGTCTATTAAGATCATGCAATACCACACCTCGATTAAAATGAGCATCAGCATAATCGGGATTTAAGGCTATAACATCATCAAAACTAACTAACGCATCATTTAATCGCTTAAGTTCATAAAGAGTAACGCTACGATTAAAGTGAGCCTCGACATAATTAGGCACTAAGGCAATTGCACTATCAAATCTAACCAGCGCATCATTTAATCTCTTTAGATCTTTGAGGGCAATCCCACAATTATGTATGGTATTAGCTTGATTAGGATTAATGAACAGCGACCTTTCAAATAACTTTAGCGCTGAATCTAAATCGCCTTTTTGAATGGCAATCGTACCTAAATTGCTCAATAGTGCGGTGTTAGTCGGCAATACTGCTAGTAATTTTCTATATTGCTGCTCTGCCTCATCTAACTGGCCAGCTTGATGAAATGCAACCGCAACTTGCATTAATTCACTTTGTTTTGGTGACAGCGCTTGGCTTTTTTTTTGCTTCATGAATACTTTGCTAGCCTAATTAGCCGTTCGTGGCTTAGTTATTAAGTAATTGGTTTAAAACTGTTTCGGATAAACCAGTAGCTAAAGCGATAACAGACAAAGGCGTGCCTGCTTTCGCTAAATTTAAAGCAATATTTTTAGTAGCTAAACTAACACCTTGTTCAATGCCTTGCTCTAAGCCTTTTTCTAAGCCCTGTTTTAAGCCTTTTTCTATACCTTTCTCCTCAGCCGAAGCTATCTTACTTTCGACATCAGCTAAGGATTGCATGCGTGTTTCATAAACCATACGTTCCTCTTCATCAAACATACGATCAACAGCACTAATGGCTTTAACAATCGAAAGATCCCCAGCTAGCTCTTTAGGCATATCATTTTTATCGAGTTGATGAGCTTTGGTTAAAAAGGTGCTCCAGCGATCTAAGGCAGTGGTGATTTGCTCCGTGGATTTTTTAAATTTTCTCAGCTCTACATAATGTAGCTCAAAAATATCATGCAACTTATCATCTTTACCCGTTGCGGTATTGATGATTTTATAACAATTATGAACTTCGTTATTGGCGGGTATAAAGTTGAAATCTAGAATATTAATACTGATGGTTTTTTTTAATTCTTTATACATGTGCCCTTCACTGAGTTGCTCAGTGACTAACTTAGCCCAATAATAAATAGCACGTTTATCGAAGTTATAATCTTC
>QVQD01000089.1 GCA_003584875.1 Methylococcales bacterium | reverse complement strand
AGAAATACTTGGGTTTTTTTTTGCATTCAAAATTTCAAGTTAATTGCAAAATAAAACACAGGTTCAGCTAATATTTGCCTAATGAGTAATAAATGTAGTGATACTTATTTCTAAGTATTTAAAAACAATTGTATAGTTTATAGTGATAAAGTCGTTATCATTCCAATCAATTGAAAATTAAGGTCTAGCCAATAAAAAAGGTGATGAATATCCAGAAAAATTACTCGACTTCAACCAAAAATTGTTTAAAAAATTCTGTAGTGATAATTGGCGGAGGGCCTGCTGGACTTAAGGCTGCAGAGATATTAATTGATGCTGGTTTTAAGGTTGATCTATATGAGGCTATGCCAAGTGTGGCCCGGAAATTCTTGATGGCTGGTAAAGGAGGTATGAATATCTCAAATAACGAGCCTTATGACGTCTTTTTATCGAGATTTTCGGATCAGGGTAATATTATGAGATCTGCATTGGATATGTTCTCTCCTAATGATTTACGTGTGTGGCTACAAGAGTTGGGAGTAGATACATTTGTAGGATCGTCGGGTAGAGTATTTCCAATCGATATGAAAGCGGCACCTCTGTTACGCAAATGGTTGTATAGATTAAGGTATGCAGGTGTGAATCTACATATGCGTCATAAATGGATAGGATGGAGTAATCGAAATGATCAACATTTATTATTTGATGTTGAAGGTGAGATCCGTGAAATATATGCTGATAATGTAATTCTAGCATTAGGAGGGGCAAGTTGGCCAAAACTGGGCTCAACAGGAGAATGGGTGTCAATATTAGCAAATCAAGGGGTGAAAATTACGCCATTACAACCAGCTAACTGTGGTTTTGATGTTAATTGGACTGAATATTTTCGAGCACATTACTCAGGTAAGCCATTAAAGTCGGTAAGTATGTCTTTTGACAGTATTACAGGTGTAAGTAATTGTCATAAAGGTGAGTTGTTAGTAACTGATTATGGAGTAGAGGGCGGTGTGATTTATAGCTTATCAGCACAGTTGCGTGAAGAAATTGCAATAAAAGGTTTTGTTATGATTTATTTAGACTTAATGCCAAACATAAGCAAGGACACTGTAATTAGTAAATTAGAGCGTGATCGTGGAAAGCAATCTATTTCTAATCATATGCGAAAACAACTAGGTATAAATGGTGTTAAAGCAGGATTATTAAGAGAAGTAATCAATTCTTCATGTTTTAGTAATACAAGCCAATTAGGTGCTTTAATTAAGTCGCTACCAATTAAATTAATTGCTACTAGGCCCATAGCAGAGGCAATAAGTACAGCGGGTGGTGTTTCGTTTATTGAACTAGATCAAAATCTGATGTTAATAAATAAGCCGGGTGTATTTTGTACGGGTGAAATGTTAGATTGGGAGGCGCCAACAGGAGGGTATTTATTAACAGCTTGTTTATCGCTAGGACAAGCTGCTGGAATAGGTTTAATTAAGAGCTGTGAACGTAAGCAAGAAGGCTAGTTAATAACTAATAATAGTTGGTAGACTTAGCTTCGATTAATGTGTTTAGTAAATTTATAAGGCATTCAAAAGGAGTAATGTATGAAAACACCAAAAAGTCTGGAAACGCTAGTGCGTGAAGGGCTTATTGAAAAGGTGATGCGACCACTTAAGAGTGGTAAAGAAGCTGTTGTATATGTAGTGCAATCAGAAGGAGAAGTGCGTTGCGCGAAAGTATATAAGGATGTGAATAAACGAGGTTTTCATAAACAAGCTTTATATCAAGAAGGCAGAAAAGTACGTAATAGTCGTCAAGCTAGGGCAATGGAAAAGAATACTAAGTTTGGACGAAAGCAACAAGAAGAAGTATGGCAAAACGCGGAAGTAGAAGCATTATATAAGTTATCTGAAGCTGGTGTCCGAGTGCCGCAGCCATATAATTTTATTGAAGGTGTTTTGCTAATGGAATTGATTGTTGATGAGCAAGGGGCTGCAGCACCGAGGCTTAACGATATAACATTGAGTCATGAGTTAGCCATAGAATACCATAGCATACTTATTAGGGATGTCGTAAAGATGCTTTGTGCGGGCCTTGTTCATGGAGACTTGTCAGAATTTAACATATTAATAGACGCAAAAGGGCCGGTTATAATTGACTTGCCACAGGCCGTCGATGCAGCAGCGAATAATAATGCATCTTTTATGCTAGAGCGAGATGTTGATAATTTAGCGGCTTATTTCGGGCAATTTGCACCAGAGATATTAGTTACTAATTATGGCAAAGAAATTTGGCATATATATGAAAGTGGAAATTTGAGGCCAGATTGCTTGTTAACAGGGAACTACAAACAGAATGAAAAGCATGTGGATCTAAAAAGTGTAATCAAAGAAATTAATGATGCACGTGAAGACGCTATTAGACGTAAATTTGAGCAGAACGTGTTGTAGCTTGGAGTGAAACAGAGGGGGTGTAAGTTGCACTAAAGTAATTGAGGTGACTTCTAAGGTATTAATATTAAATTAATTTAAAACAATTAAATTAATATTGTCTAAATTTATCAAATAAAAATAATATTTCAGTTGGTTTTGGGCTTGACAAGGATGATTGAGCTGGTAGACTGATCGCTCACTAAATTGACTTGGTGGCTTTGACTTCTTGTTAAACAAGAATAAATGAGAAAATGGAAATATACTATAGAGCCTTGGTCATTAGATTGAGGATTTGTTAATTTTTAGGAGGTAGAAATGGCAGCTACAACTGAATCAGTGAAAACTGATGCTGCGGAAGCACCGCTGTTAAATGTAAGAAATATGGTATTAGGCTCTTTAGTCTATATCTTGTTTTACGGTTGGGTACGTTGGTACGAAGGCGTTTATGGCTGGTCAGCTGGTCTAGATTCATTCGCACCAGAATTCGAAACTTATTGGATGAACTTCCTATATATCGAATTCGTTTTAGAAGTATCTACTGCAGGTATTCTGTGGGGTTACCTTTGGAAATCACGTGATCGTAAAGTTATGTCAATCACTCCAAGAGAAGAGTTGAGAAGACATTTTACACATTGGACTTGGTTAGTAATGTACGCTTGGGCTATTTATTATGGCGCTAGCTACTTCACTGAGCAAGATGGTACTTGGCATCAAACTATCGTTCGTGATACAGACTTTACACCAAGTCACATCATCGAATTCTACTTGAGCTATCCTATCTATATCATCACTGGTGGTGCAGCTTTCTTATATGCTAAAACAAGATTGCCAACCTATCAAAAAGGCTTGTCTCTTCAATACTTAGTATCAGTAGTTGGACCTTTCATGATCTTGCCAAACGTTGGCTTGAACGAATGGGGTCACACTTTCTGGTTTATGGAAGAGTTGTTTGTTGCTCCTTTACACTACGGTTTCGTATTCTTCGGATGGGCTGCTTTAGGTGTATTAGGTGTTGTAAACATAGAAGTTCAAGCTATTGCTAAACTTCTGAAAAAAGACTTAGCATAATTTAAGTCTTGGTTGTAATTGCTATCTCCTCGCTGTTTCACCCTGTTTCAAGGTGAAACAGCAAAGAGGCATGATAGTCATTAATAAAAATAATTCAAATCCTTTAGGAGGTAAGCTAATGAGCGCATCTCAATCAGCTGTACGTTCACGCGCTGAAGCAGTAAAAGCTTCTCGCACGTTCGATTGGCTAATTTTGTTTACATTGTTCTTCGTTGTACTTGGTGGTTATCACATTCACTATATGTTAACCGGTGGTGACTGGGATTTCTGGACTGATTGGAAAGATAGACGTCTATGGGTAACTGTAGCTCCAATCGTTTCTATCACTTTCCCAGCTGCTGTTCAAGCTGTATTGTGGTGGAGATACCGTTTACCTTTCGGTGCGGTAGTTTGTATTTTAGGTCTTCTTTTAGGTGAGTGGATCAACAGATACTTAAATTTCTGGGGTTGGACTTATTTCCCAGTGAATTTCGTATTTCCATCTAACTTAATGCCAGGCGCTATTGTTCTTGATGTTGTGTTAATGTTGTCAGGTAGTATGACTGTAACTGCTGTTA
>QVQD01000031.1 GCA_003584875.1 Methylococcales bacterium | reverse complement strand
AATCTGGAGCTTCTACAGCAGATCAAACCACGCCAAAAGCAATGCCTAGCTTCTCGCACCGAGTAATCGAGGGCTATAACCCAGCTTGTGTTAGTAGCATGATGCTTGAGGTCGAAACTATGCTTGAGAGATCCAAAGGCTTGTTAGGCATATTGGCTGATCTGCATTTAGAAACGAAAGTTAGTCAGATCAATTCTGAGGGCGTGATTTGGGCGTTAAATTCCGTATCACGTGAGCTTAACGACGTGTTTGCATTGGTGGCGACATATCATGACGCTATAGCAAATCAGCAGGCAAAATAAAGCCCCATTAACCGCTTAATTTTAATGGGGTTTTTACAAGCAGAGAGAGCTTAACCACGAGTAATATTTTACTTTAATAGCTGCCTGTTTGTATACCCCATAAAGGTATTATTTATGACACAAAAATTACACACCTTGTTATCAAGATTAGAAAAAGTTAAATCATTAGGAAATGGTAAGTATAAGGCTTGCTGCCCTGTCCCTGATCATGACGACAAAGTACCGTCATTGGGCGTAACGCTTTTTGATAATGACAAGATCGGTATTAATTGTTGGTCGGGCTGTTCAGTTGTTGAAATAGTAACAGCCGTTGGGCTTGAACTATCAGACTTAATGCCTGAGTCGGTCGATTATAAAAAAGGAGCTAATGTATTACACCTTGATGGTGTTCCAGCGGGTTATTGCGAAGACTTTAAGCAGCATATAAAAGCTAAGTGGAGATCAAATGGTAGCTATCCTAAGCTAACAGATCAGCAGCGCATAGACTTTAGAATAGAAAAGCACCGACAAGAGCGCCTCCGTAATGCCGAAGAAAAGCAACGCCATAATGGAGCTGCACAAAAGGCTGCGTATATCATGAAGCAATCAAAGCCAGTTACACAGCGCCCCTATTTAACTAAAAAGCGCATAGAGCCACATAACGCCAGACTCTATAACGATACTCTAGTGATTCCGATACTCAATAAAGGTGAACTGGTTAGTCTGCAATTTATAAACAATGACGGAGATAAGCATTTTCTAGCTGGTGGCAAGATCAAAGGCTCTTATGCAACACTAGGGCAATATCAAGCTAATAAGCCTATTCTGCTATGTGAAGGGTGGGCAACCGGAGCAAGTCTATATGAACACACTGAGAGCCTAACTTACATTGCATTTTCTGCTAACAATCTTAAGGAAGTCGCCATTTATGTTAGATCGTTATACGCCAAGTCTGACATTATCATCATGGGCGACAATGATCGAAGCGGTGTTGGTCAACGAGTCGCTAGAGAAGCTGCACTAGCTATTAATGCTAGTTATATGATTCCTGATATCGATGGATATGACTGGAATGATGTCGTTAATATGGAGGTTTTAGCATGAGTAATATAGCCTACCATACTGAAAGCCCAGATATTTTTTTTGGGGGCAATATAGAAACAAATGACGTTCACCATGTTCACCATGTTCACCCTTTGGATTTAAGTAAGGCTATTGATGCCAGTTCCGAAGCGAAAGAAAACGCCAAGAAAGTTATAGATCAAGCGTTAATTGATTGTGCAAACAATCCATGTACATTTACTAGCGATGCCTTTTCTGAGGCTTGTAACCTTATATCCAAAGATAAGTCGTTATGGATTGAATACCGAGCCAAGATAAAAGACGGAAAGCCCGCAGGTGTATTAATGGCTGATATTGACGGCATGGTGGCTAATCAATTAGGTGGTGAAAGTAGGCAAGATTCGGTCGCTACAGAGTTAATAAAACTTGTTACAAATCATGGAGCTTTATTTTTTGACAGCAAGGCCGACAAAGCTTTTATTTCAGTCGAAATTGAGGGGGTATTAAATACATTAGTTATAGGTAACAAGCCCTTTATAGATTGGGTAAGCTATGATTACTATAAAAATACTGGTAAATCAGCAAGCGAATTGGCCATTAAACAAGCTAGTTTTGCATTGTCTGGCATTGCTAAGTTTGAGGGCAAGGAGGAACATGTGTTTATTAGGGTAGCTGATAAGGATGGCGGCCATTATATTTTTATTGGCGACGATAAAAGGCGGGTGATCGAAGTGTTGCCGACAGGATGGCAAATCACTAATAAAGCACCTGTTAAGTTTTGGATGCCAAGCGCAATGCAGCCATTACCAGTACCAATAAAAGGCGGTGACTTAGATAAGTTATGGGATTTTATCAATATTCCAGAACAAGATCGGCTTTTAGTTCTAGCGTGGATATTGGAATCACTAAGGGCTAATACCCCCAAGCCTATTTTAGCGTTTAATGGTACTCAAGGCAGCGCAAAATCATCTACACAAGATAAGATAAGGCAATTAATTGATAATAATTCTGTAAACCTTAGAGCCGCACCTAAAACCGTTGAAGATGTATTCGTTTCTGCTGGGTGCGGGTGGCTAGTAAGTTATGAAAATTTGTCGCATGTTACCCCCGCTATACAGGATGCTTTTTGTACCTTGGCAACTGGTGGCGGTTTTGCTACACGCAGATTTCATACTAACAGCGAAGAAAATATTATTGATGTTAAGCGCCCTATTGTCTGCAACTCAATACCTAGCGTTTTAACTGCACAAGATGCCACCGACAGGGCAATAACTTTAGAGTTACCTAGCATTACTTACCGTGAAGAATCACAAATAAATGCCGAGTGGGACAAAGCAAAGCCCGCTATTTTTGGCGGCTTGCTGGATTTATTCGTTAAAACTCTAGCCAAAATGCCTAGCGTGGAATTAAACAACCCGCCAAGAATGGCAGACTTTACGCGATTAGGTGAGGCAATGGCACAGGCTTTAGGTCATTCTTCTGGAAAATTTGCGGAGCTATATAAGGCCAACAGATCGGACGGCATAAGTAGGTCACTAGAGGCCTCACCTATTGCCGTTGCCGTTCGTGATATGGTGGAAGAATACAATGGACTATCTTCGCCTGTATTTGAGGGCACAATGAAAGCACTACTTGAAAAGCTTGATAAGTATAAGCAAGAGGCGCACGCATGGCCTAAAACACCGCGAGGTTTAGGCGATGCGCTCCGAAGGCAGCAGCCCGCGCTTAAGTCTCTTGGCATATCTATTGAGATAAGCAAACCTAAAAAGGATGGGGTACACGTAAAGATTACAAAAAAAGGTGAACATAGTGAACATGGTGAACATGGTTCTATTAATAATGTGTCCAAAAAAAATATAACTACAGACTTAAGTTCAGTGGCTTTCGGTAGTGATGCAGCACAACCAGTCAAGAAGATGACTGTAACTTGCGGTCAATGCCTACACTTCAAAAGCTTACATCCTCATGGGAAAGGTGGCGGTAAATGCCTTGGTGAAGGTAGGTATGGAGCATGGAGCGACACAAAACACAATTGTGATAAATTTGAGGTGAAAGCATGATTGACGCTCTAGTATCTGGGAAGCTCATTAAAGACCCTATTTTAAAAACTGGTCAATCTGGTAAGTATTATTGTCAATTCCTGCTATCTGTATCGACTGGCGAGGAAAAGCCGACAGTTGTATCAGGCATTGCCTTTCGGGACGTTGCGGAGAAGATAGCTAAGTTACAGAAGGGCGATTCTATCTCGGTCGTTGGCGCGTTAAAAAATAGCCAATGGGTTTGTAAAACTACTGGAAATTTAAAACAGGGGCTATCTATAACGGTAAGTGCTTCATTAAGTGCCTATGACATTAAGAAGCGCAGACCTAAAGCCGAAGCGCAGGCAGATCAGCACACCAATAATGGCGCGAGTAGACCTAGCTATGACTCTATGCCATTTAATGATTCGATTCCTTTTTAATGGTGGCTTAAATGGTTAACTATCAAGCCTACTGGGTTGCGATGCAGAAAAAGCTTAAGAATCAGAAGCAAGCTAACCAGCCTAAGAATGAGTTGCGGCAGTGAGTGATAATGTTATTCCTTTGTTTCCTGAACCTGAAAGAAATGAGACCTATAGACCTGAATATTAGGCGGTACTCAATGCAGTCGATGAATTGACGTGGGAAGAACGAGAAGATCTATT
>QVQD01000083.1 GCA_003584875.1 Methylococcales bacterium | reverse complement strand
AGCAATTTTTAGTTCGCACAGAAAATCATAAAGATGACTAAAGCCTATGCCTGACAATATGCGCTCGTAACTGACATGTTCAGGATACTGTTTGCTTAGAAAGTCTAGTAGTTGAATTTGTAAGTTGTTTTGAGCAGCAAAATCAGTATGTCCACCTTCAGTAGCTATGGCATGATGCTGCTGACCGTCCCAATAAAGTAGTGCTTCCCCTAAACCAGTGCCTGCAGCGATCACCGCGTAATTGCCGGTTTGGGTTTTTGCATTAGGATTAAGTTCTAATAGTTCATGTTCAGGTAAGTGCAACATACCTAATGCCATAGCTTCTAGGTCATTAAGTAATTTAACCTGAGTGATGCCGAGTTTTAGTTTTAAGAGCTCTGCATCTAACAGCCAGGGTAAATTAGTGGTTTGACAGCGTTGATCAACGACGGGGCCTGCAATACCCAAGCAGGCTGATTTAATAGGAGCTAGTTTGGGTATAAAGTCAGTCAAAATGTCATCAAATTCAGCAAATTGCTGGCTAGCGTAAGACTGTTCTTTTAAGCAACTTAGTACGCCATCTGCATCTTTGCTTAAAAGAGAAAGTACGGTTTTTGTTCCACCTATGTCGCCTGCAAGTATCACGTTAAATTCCTTTAGTTGTTATCGAGTAGATGAATGAGAGCATCCAGTATAGCATTGGCCACTTTATGTGGAGGCAAGCTGTAAAAATATTGCCAAGCCAATGCTGTCATGGTTTCATAATGTTCAGTTTGGTCTGGATGTTCGTTTAGCCAGCTAATTCTTACGGCATGACCAATAATAATATCCGTTAATAAATTATCATCAATGTGTAAGGCGTCATTGGCTCTAAAAATAGACGCCATGGCTTTTAACGCCTCTACGGTTAATTGACGATAAACAGGTGCTTGTATTTTATTAAGTACGTGATTGACTTGTATTTTAAAGCTTTGCTCACCTTCGGTCATCTGTGACAAAATTGTTTCGCTATCTAAGCGATATTTGCTATTAAGTTTTTCTCCCATCATTAAACCTTTGCAATGATGCAAAATATCCCAGAGACCCGCATAAAATGCACTGTTTTCTCTTCCTACACTACCTTGCTGCTCACGCCATTCATACCAATTGATGGCGTCACCCTGGTCTTTAGGATCCATGGCCTTCGAAAAAATTGCTCGGTTAATTTTATGATGACTGCCCTCAAAATGGAGCATTTCTGCTGATTCGAGTTGATCTTCGGTATTGTTAATGTCATCCAACATTTCTTTAAGTTTGTTAGATAATTGATAGGGAGGCATGGCCATGATTTCATTAAAAGCTTCATCTAAGGAGCCACAGCCAGTTTCCCTTTGTTGTCTGACAATAATTAATTGCAAAATATGACCGACGCGTAAAGTATGCATATCGTCAAATAGTTCGGGGTTAGATTTTATTAACATACCTAAATAAACCACGAGTTCCTGAACAATAATGCGTTCACTGGCATCGCTATTGTAGGTATTGATGATGTGTAATATTTCTGAAGAATCTGCTGGGCGCGTTAAGGTTGCTTTGCCACTGTAGGCTCGTCCTAAAGTAAGTGCGTGTTGGCGAACCAGTATTTCGGTTGCTGCCTGCTCTAAATTAATATCATATTTGCCGAGTAAGCTAGCGCAGCGTCTAACAATGCTCCAAACATGTTGGTCGCCTGCTCGTTCATAGACTTCTTCTAGTAAATCTCCTACGCTAGCCATATTTTCATCGCTGCTAAGGGTGGTATTGAAAGCTAAATCATGTCTTAAGCTCAGTAAACTCAGTGCTTCAACTTGTACATAAAGATTGCTATGTGTTTTTAATAGAACGATTAAGGTTTCGTCACTAGCCAGATCCCATTCATTCAATAGCAACGTATTTAATGGGGCTGAGGGTTCTGTATTGCTGGGTAATGCATGTAAAAATGGTCGTTCAGCATCTTCCCAAGAAGCTTCAGAGAATTGAAAGTCATGTAAGTTTTTTATTTTTTCATGGCTAGATGTTTCAGTGAAATCTAGCAGTGTTCCTAGTTCAATGGCAAAGCCTTGAGAGACGCCTTGTTGCAGTTCCTTAATAAAGTTGATTAATATGTCGCGATGCTGGTTGTTCAGCATATTTTGTTTGATAGAAATGGCTATGACTGGATTGCCCAATTTATCCCAGTGGCGATAGATGTAGGACATTTCTAAGCGTAAACGCTGAATCAGTAAATGGTTGTCCATCGCCAAATAAAACCCTTTTTGATTAAGGCATTGCGGCAAGAACAATAAAGGCTCACCCGCTAAATTATACATTTTTGAAGTGGCTAATGTTCGCAACTGACGCAGAGGTCTGCCAGTGATCCCTATACGATCATTTCTGCCTACATGGGTGTAGGCTTCTGCTAACTCGCTTGCGTCTCTAATTTGAATAGGGGCAATTTCAGCGCGGGTTTGCGCATTAATACCGTGTTCTTTTAACGTATTCTGGACTATCTCATCTTGAGCCAATAACTGAATTTGTAACTTGACGTGATTAGTTTTTTTAATGACTTTGTGTCGCCCTAAGGGATCAATATCATCACAATCTAGCAAGCCATCTTGGATTAGACAGCCTAATATAAAAAGACTTTGTGCCCACACTAAAGGAATGTTTTCATTAGGCAGGCGATCTTGACTATGAGGTTTAGCTTTTTCGGCGGCAATTAAATCGATAGGTACGACATAGAGTTCGGGTAATAAAAGTTGTTCATTTTGCTCGACTAACAAGCTTTCGAGTTTATGGCGATAACTTAAGGCGGCTTCGTGGTTGCCTGCGTATAAATTATTCAACAGTAAATACGTGAAAAATAAAGGCCATTCACATTCAATATCCATAAATTGTTTAAGTTCATGAGCGTCATAATGCAAGCGCTGGCTATCTTCTATAACCGTTTGATGACCATCTAATAGAAAACGTTTGCAACCATAACGACCTTCAAGTTTTTCACAAATGAGAGTCTCTGTTTTTGCCCGTAGGTTTTGATTATCAACAGAAAATGCCGGAAAGCCAGTAATGCTGAGTACTGCAGAATCAACAGCTTTAGAAATAGATTCTCTAGGTAAAAGCGCTTCTAAAGTAATTCGTGTTCTAGCGATGTCATCACTGATGACATGAATAATAGAGGCTTGACCGCCCTCTTTGCCAAATAAATTAAAACCAGAAAGTGCCTCTAAAGCAGCTTTTGCCATGCCGATTGAACTCGCATTGAGTTCAGCAATACCTTGATTTGTTTTGTGACCTCGCTCCCAGATGCCGTAATCAGGTGTGCGATAAGTGCGACTAATATAGTGCACCAAGTTTTGCACAAAATTGACTTCATCAATAGTAAAAACGATGCGTAAACCAGACGCAGTCATTTGCGCTAGCATTAGTAAAAATAAAGATGTGGCATCCAGTTGTAAATGCCCCCATTCGTTATCACCAACTACACAAGCGCCTGATTTAGTATCGTATTTGGCATGTAAAGCATCTAAGGGATTTTGAGATTGTTTGAATTTTTCTACTTTAGGTGCTTGGCGCATCATTGCTGTTAATAAACCACGCATCAGTTTGACTACGCTTTGCTCGAGTACATAAGTGCGATCATGATCCTTTTCAGTGCGCCGGTAAGCCAGTGCTAAGCCCCATGCCGCAAGTATGCTGTAAACATTATCTCTAACCCAGGCATCGGTATAGTTACCGTGGACAGTGACAGCGGTACTCGCTGGTAATAAGCCAGTAATCCAATCTTGCCGCTTAATAATGATGTCTTGAACTTGTTGGAAATAAATATCCAATTTTTCGTTAGAATTATTCATAGTTAGGGTGTGGTTAATTTCAGTATATAAATAGGGGCATAAAAAATAGTTAGCAGAACTTGTGCCAGTTATTTATAAACGGTAATTATGTGATTTAGTCATGTAGTTATGTAGGTCGGGTTAGCGATAGCGTAAGCCGACATTTCGTCTAAGGTTGGTTGTTTAAAAACCAAAATACAAAAAAATAAGTATTACTCTGTAGGGGCGAATTCATTCGCCCAGTACATTCGACCTGTGATACGTGGCGAATGAATTCGCCCCTACAGTATGATTT
>QVQD01000032.1 GCA_003584875.1 Methylococcales bacterium | reverse complement strand
CTAGCTGACTACCCTCTCTCATTTGTACCCAAACGTTTCATTCGGGGTTGCAAACCTCGACAGGCATGGTTCTATAATCACAAGGATTATATCGTTCACACACAGAGCTTAGGAGCGATAAACCCCATCATTATTCGATGGTGTGATGGGTTTCACGTTGCTCTACCCATCCTACGACTCTCCAAAAAATATAGATTTTTAAAATCAACCCAATGGCCGGAATTATTTAATGGATACGATTAGCAACTGTAGGCCGGAATAAGGCTTTTCGAGCGTAAGCAAGAAAAGTGTTTCCGGCATAGGCAGTCAGGTGTTGCCAGAAACGCCTGCACGCGCTACGCTTGGCTGCTCTTATTCCGACCTACAATTACGTAATACAGAGCTTCTCAGGATGCGTTACCACATTCAGCGTCACTGCCCACAGTTAAGTATTTGTCGCCCCTACAAGTCAGTAAGTAGTAGGGCGGATTCGCGATAGCAATTCGCCACACACACGCAAGATCGAAAACAATCGAAAAAAAACCTCACAAGGAAGCATACAGTTGTCAATGTGTACAAAGCCATGGCTAGCTATATTTTTTCACCTTTTGTCAGTTTAATGTTCTTCTGCGCGGTTTGACGTACATCTGCGCTGTTTAATGTACTTCTGCTTGGTTTAATGTTCTTCTGCGTGGTTTGACGTACTTCTGCTCAGTTTAATGTTCTTTTACTCGATTTGATATTCTTCTGCGCGGATTGACGTACTTCTGCGCGGTTTGATATTCTTCTGCGCTGTTTAATGTACTTCTGCTTGGTTTAATGTTCTTTTGCGTGGTTTAATGTACTTCTGCGCGGTTTGATGTTCATCTGCTCGGTTTGATGTTCTTTTGCGTGGTTTAATGTACTTCTGCGCGGTTTGATGTTCATCTGCTCGGTTTGATATTCTTCTGCGCAGTTTGATGTACTTCTGCTCGGTTTGATGTTCTTTTGCGTGGTTTAATGTACTTCTGCGCGGTTTGACGTTCTTCTGCTCAGTTTGATGTTCTTCTGGTCAGAAGGTTATTCTATTCGCAATGCTCATCTATCTATAGCCGAATAGGTTTAAAATACGATCTGCTAGGAAATAAAAAAACCAGCTAGTTTATCAAGTGAAGTTACTAAAATAACCAATCGCGTAAAAGATCAATAAACTGTAAATTACATTAAAATAGAGATAATTATAAATTAAACTGAGCGATTTAAATGAAATAAGATTAAAAGTATCTAGTGATATTTCTAAGTTTTTTTGAAGTATTGCACAAAGAAAATAAACAAACTATTTATGCAACTGATTTATAATGTAGTAAGCCCAGCATTACTACGTAACTTCGATGCAGCAAAGCGTAATCAAGAATTTACAGCACTCAGACCTCTTCGCAACACTGCGTTTCATCGCGGCTACTTGCTGCGTAAATTACCTCTATTGCTCTATTGTTTCCAGATTCAAAGCAAAGCAACTTGTATTATTCAGAATTTAAACAATCAATAATAACAATATTTGATATTGTCGATCCCTCAATGCCGGTCGGGGGTTGAGCCCCTGATCGAAACGTTTAGATGCGCTTAAGCGTTGCTATATAACTGAAAATAGTAATAGATCATCGCAGATTTTTCAAAGATTATTGCAGTATCAAACGTTTGAGACCGGGTTGTAAACCCCATCTCGCTTGGGGACAAGGGGAAAAAGACACGCCAGATTTATTGTTTTCGCATCATTTGCTGATAAAAGAGGTGGGCAGAAAAGCTCTGCCCATCCTACCCGTCTGCCTAGCTAAATAGAAATTTAATGATTATTTAAATGGACAAGTGTTGTTTAGAACTGCGCCATTATGGTTATTTACCGTGGGAATCACAACTTGAGAAAAATAATTGCTGCCAAAAGCAACGTTATCAGTATCCCACACAATAATGTGTGCATTAATATCTTTTACCAACATTTCATAAGCAGCTTCATGATCAACAAGCGCATCAGCGATTGTCGTGGCTGACGAAGTTGACCCTGACTCCGCTGAGGGGGCAATCAAAAGGCTTGAGTTGTTATTTCGTGCTAATTGATACCAGCTATAATTAAATTCTTGATCTATCCTGCTATCTGGCCAACCGATGCCACCATTAGTAGACAGTAAATTGCTTACTATTGGAGAAAAATAAGCAGAGTTGCTCTTATAAGGCCAATTAATATATTGGGTAAATGGGACGTAAGGAGCCGCCGCATGTGCTGCGGCTGCTAGTCTAATTAATTGTGGATAAAGAGCTGTTTGATATAAACTTTTATTATTATATATGCTTGCTGAATCAAGGGCTGTTTCTTCTGTAACAACACCCGTGAAGTAAGGATTAGAACTATATCTGGTCAGCATAGCAGTAACCACTGCAATATAGCGATCCATGGTATCTTTTTCCCATATTTTTGCATAACAGTTATTAGGAGAGAGTGCGCCCGCCTCACGAGCTATATCTGAAGGTAAAAATTTTTTTGAGGCGCATCCAGTCCAGAATGTACGATCTTCTAAGCGTACTCGAAGGTATTTACCCGCCTTTTGTGCTGTTAGTAGAATCTTATCTAGTCTAGACCAATCATAAATGCCTGGAGTAGATTCAATTGTTCCCCAATCTATTTGCACTAAAACCCCATTGAAATTATGAACATCTTGCAGTAGGTTCATTTTTAAATGGTAATATCCGTCTATATTGCGATCTACACTGTCAAATATCCTAAATTCCATACCAGGATGAAAGTTTTGACATACATTTGTATTTATAGAGGTGTTAGAAAAACTTGTTAATGGCATAACTAGGGTTATACATAAAAGAAAAGTTTTTATGGTAATAAGTTTTTTCATTTTATATCTCAGGAATTTAGGTTGATAAGTTTGTTGGCAGAATTTACCTAGATTTTATAAGTTATTTTGTACCAGATGTCAAATTTATTAACTATAGACTGGATGTTGCTCTGCACGTAATTTTTTGAAATTCTTTTTGGGTCATCATTTAACTCATATTAACAACTTAGCACCTAAAAAAATAATTGGCATTGCTCTAAATTTTCAGAAATTTTGGCTATCCATCTACGCATATTTTCTTTTTTCATATTTCGTAGCTAAAGTATTTGGTAAACGGTTGCGTAATATCAGTTGTCGTTTTTAATAATTTTGCTTTGATCGGGTTTGCAGCTATTACAGGTTTCACTCATTACCCTATTGTTATCATTATTAACACTAAGATAGTCAAAAGAATTATTGGCTTTTGAATCAACATCAGGAGTAAGCATTGTATGGTTTCTATTCTTACCAATGATGATTACTGTTTTTAATGTATTTTTATCTTGGATACCTACCCAGTTGTACTCAGCTAGTAAGCTTTTAATAGTGCTATTTATATCAATAGTAGTATCCACGTATGTTGCTTCATCATTACTTATATCAGTGTCAACTATGAACGAGATTCCGGAGGCAGTGGTTATCTTATTCAATGTCTCTTGTAGCGATATGCTTTGATCCATCTTGTGCGTTGTTGATGCTTTACTTATTTTTGCTTCAACTAACGTTATTTTTTGTAAGTTGACGGCAAAAGTTGATCCGGAAAATGCCATGGAAATTACCGTGCATATGATTCCTATATGACTATATTTTTTCATATTGATGGCATTTAATTTTTATTTCAACACGTTAAATGTAATTTTTAGGATGCAATAGCCGATAACCTTATTACACCGTATATTGAAACAACGTAATAGGGGACATACCACGGTTTACCACTATTGTTTCTGCGGCGATGAAATTTGAATTGAAATCACTGGTCTGCTCTCAACCCAACACATTCATACGGAAATGTTTCATTATTATACTTAGGATCGAGAATAATGCTCCGTATAACATAGTCTCATTGTGTTATACGGCAACTTTGATTCTTTTTGAAGTTAAGGTTGTTGAGGATTTAGTGTGGCTTACTATCTTCAAAAACAGCTTCCAAGGTCGGCGCAGTCAAAACTGCCTCACCCCACGCTTCTAAATTCTGTTCTGGGGCACTATTTAATTTGTTTATTGCCCATGTGGGTAAAGTACCAAAGCGGAGCTCAAGTAGCTTTCTAAGTAACTTGGATTCACCCTCTAATCGACCTTCTACTCGTCCTTCTACTCGCCCTTCTACTCGTCCTTCTAATCGACCTTTGGCAATGCCTATTCTTTCTACGCTAGTAATGTATTGCATTTT
>QVQD01000147.1 GCA_003584875.1 Methylococcales bacterium | reverse complement strand
AGATCCAGCCAGTCGTCTTTGTTTGTCAGGAAGGTCTCAATGAACTCGTAACTGTCACGAATGGCCAGTTGCTTACCGATGCGGTTAATGGCTTGCTCTATAACTGTTTTGCCAGGGTGATATTTACCGGCGGCAGCATGGCTGACGTTTTTGAGTTCTGTTTGCCAGGTAGTGAAGCTGTCACGGGTATCAGTGACCAAGCCGTCTTCCTCTTCCCTGGGTAATTTGGCAAAGAGGTCACGGTGTAATTCGCGTGCCCGTTTGAGCGAAACACTATCGGCTGATTTGCGTTTGAGGATGGAAATCTGTTTAAAACGGACCGATTTGGTTAACGGGTCTATGGCTGCTTTGGGTTCTATATCTGAGCCTTCGAACATCAATTTAATCTCGCCCGCCATATAGAGCCTGGCAACCAGCAGTACAATTTCCCATTCCGGTTTCCAGCCCCAAGGAATGCCGGTAAAGCGGTCAATGATATCGGACAGCAACACCCGCTTTTCTGAGGCTGCCAATAACAGGTACTGGCGCAGCTCATTGACTGCCAAGGGGTTTAGTTCTTCGTTCTGAGTGTTCTGCAACAGCGGTTTAAAATCATCGCCGGAAAGGACGGCTTTAATTTCAGCAATGGGGTCTGGTGTCCGATACTTAAGGTAAGGCAGTTTGCTGTAGGTATTGGCAATTAAGTAATTGACCAGCTCATCTAACAGGGTAGTTGGATGCAGTCCGGCTTTAATGTCGGGCTTTTGTCCCAACACATAAAAATCACCAGTCGCCATTAGCGAGCATAATTGTTCGACCAAGCGCAGTTTTCGCTCTCTATTTTCTTCTTTGCGGTCTGCTAGGATACGCTTTAATGACGGCGTTGCTTGATCGGCTTTAGGACTGATGATGTACTTTTCGATTTGCAGGTATAGCGTCAGTTCTTCATAGAGCCTTGTGCCTTCAGCCATACGAATTATCGCTCGGCCTGATGATTCGGTGCTACGAAGAACGCAAGTAGACTCATGCATTCGCTCATACTCATCACCTAATGGACTTATGATTTCTAGAGTTAAGGCATGGTTAGCCGTTTTCCAGGGCGCTCCATCCAGTAGGCGGTTAAAGTCATAGTCGCCCTTAGAGTCCCGATGCCGGACTTTATTTTGGCTTTTAAGGATGTCTTCGAAAATTAAATCCGATAGTAAGCGAGTTCGTTCCGAAGATGAAACTTCGACATGACCGAGTTCACGGGCAATATCACGCTCTTCATTGGTCAGGAAGAACCACAGGTCACCGTTACGACTCACTAATTGTTGTTGCTCCAGTCTGGCCAACGATTCCTGGATACGGCGTTTAAGACTGAGCTTATCGGCATCCACCTCATCAATGCAGAGTGTTGCAATGTTGTCGATGGTGGGCTTGATGGTTTCGGTAATGTAGCGGATCAAGAATAAGGCTTTTAGCAACTGAGTGTCGTAAGGCTCCAAGGCCTCATTGAAGGGCGCTTGGTCTATGGATCTTTTGGCGACGCTATCTATAAAGCTGTCGATAGACGGATAAAAATCATAAAGCGGTATCAAGGCATTAAGGGGCTTGTTGGCATTTTGCACCGCCGCAGATTGAAATGCATCTAAAAGGGAACGCTCGCCACGCGACAGATGTTTGCCGGTTGCTCCTACTTTGCGAATCGATTCAAAGATCTTTTGCAGCAATTGGAATTGATAAGGGGTAAACGGATAATAGGCGACAAATTCAGCCGCATCCTTAAAGCCGCGTAGTTTGACACCATTACCCAGAAAAGACAGCTGATTGTTAATGACATCGCCTTTTTGGGCATAAATGTCACGCAATTCGACATGGGCTTGTTCGGTTTTGGATAGCAAGCGTTCACCAATAACTTCGTCGGTATTGGAGCTCGCCAAGGATAAGCGGGTATGAAAACGGGCTTGAATTTTTGAAAAATCCTGAGTTTTCGCTTTATTAACCTCGCCAATAGCTGCGTCAATATCTTCCTGACTGGTGACAATCACCCAAGCACGACCTTGGCAAAGTGTGCCCAACTGCTCAACTATAGTTTGCAAGCTCAACATGAGTTGCGTGTTATCACCGATAAACTGCCCAACCTCATCGGCCAGAAATATGATTCTATGATCAGAAGATTTGGTGCTTAGATAATCACGAACCAGTTTTGCCAAGCCTTCAATATTGATACGGTAATCATCACGCGCCTTATCAAACCAACGACCAGCAGAATCCTCTGTCATGCTCAGTGACTCAGCTAGAGCGGCAATCACCTCATCACGCAGAAAGTCTACGGCATCGCGCTCTTGCTCCCAAGAGTTGCCGTTTCTAACTTGAAAGATGGATTTAAAAGTATCGTAAGCGCCTTTGGCAATTAGGTAGCGCTCCATTTCGGCAATATGAGGTGCATCACCACAAAGGTCCTGTTTTTCGTTAAATACACGTAGAAATACTTGAACAATAGCATCGCGATCTGATTTAGCATCAGCCTTGGCATCGATATTAAACAAGATGACATCAGCTGTACCTTTAATGGCTTTATGGATGTCTGCTAACAATAGCGGGTCTTTGATTTTGTGTTCGTCAAAGAAATCTGCAGGCCTCTTATGAATGCCGGTTTTAGGGTCAACCGCCTCTCTATTTTCTAGGAGATAAGAAAGTATTTTGATGTAATGTGATTTTCCTGAGCCAAAGAATCCTGACACCCAGACACCAACACGAGCGGTAATGGTCGAATCGTTGGGTTGTTCGGCGGCAGCCAGATAAGCATCGAAGAACTTTCGAAAATATTCTGTAAGCTGTTTGGTAACAACATACTCTTCTAATTCTTGCCAAATGCTCTCGGCATCTAATTGGTCAGCCTTGATAACACCGTTGATTGGACGGTCGATAGGCTTGGTAAATAGTTCCCTTATTTGCATGTCATTCTCTTAGGTTATTGCGCTTCAGGAACCAACCTGAAAGCTCGATAATAATGGTCTTCGGAAAGTTTATTGAACAGGCGTAGCGAATAGCCATCATAACGGCCGGGATAAAACATCAGTAATGGTGTGCTACCCATTAAAGGGTGTAGAGCAGACAACAGGGTGTGGGTTCTGAGCATAGGGTAAGCACTGCCGACACCACTCAGGATGCAAACATCAATGTTATCAAGATCGACTAAGTCAACCACTTTCTGGGCCAATTTGTCTTCTTTGAGAACCGGGCGCAACGCCGCCAACACTGATTCATTGCCTTTGCTTCGCTGCATATCAATAGCCTTGTCGAGCAGTTTACGTTCTTCAAGTAACTGGATAACCAAATCAAATAAATTGATGGCCGCAACTCGTATAGGAGGTTGAGCTTTATTAAGGCTGGGAAGAACTGTTCGCGTCAGAAAGTCCCTCATTTCCATTTCCCGTCCTGGTGGGTAATCGAAAATCCAAAAGCCTATTTCGTTGCCTAAACCTTTGCTGTTTAAAAAATCATTGGATGTGATTTTGGGTAAAATTTGGTTGAGTCGTTCTTCAAACGTTAAAGCCATTAAGCCCGCTCCAAGAGATTTATTAACGAATTATTGCATTGTGCTGACAGATAACGTCGAACATCGGGATGTAAGGACTGCGGGGTGAGTTTCATGTTGCGTGTGTTCTCAAGATATTTGGCTTCTTTAAGGATGCGTAAGATGACCTGGAATAGTTTAGCCTGTGTTGATGCAGACCACTGAGTGACTGATGAATCTCTGTGTGTACATTCGGTGAAAAAGCCCTCCCAATCACTGGGTGCAATGGCTAAGTTCAATCGACGTTGGTGATCCTTATAAACATCATTAATAAAATCAGACAAAAGCTGGCTATGTCTAATTGCTGCGACCAATAATAACTGAACAGCAACTTCTTGTTCACGATGGGCAATCATATCCCAAGCTGTTATATCAAGGGTATTTAATCGATTCCTAATTAACTTGGCTTGGCGTAAAGCCGTAGCAGGTGCTTTTTTTTGCAGCAGATTTTCTTCGATTAACGCCCTTCTCCAAGCATTATCATCTGGATTAGTTAATAAAAAAGCGGCAATGCGGCGACTCTCTAGAGGCATGAGAGAACCAGCAGAAATTTCTGCGTTGTAAGTAGTCATGGGTTAATCATTTAGTACAATCCGTTTAAATCTAAACCACTTTTTGAAAAAAATTCCATAATACTCGAAATAATGAGTAATGTTAATCTTCAGCAGTTTCTGATTTCTTACACTACGACCTTGATATTA
>QVQD01000091.1 GCA_003584875.1 Methylococcales bacterium | reverse complement strand
AATGTTATTACTAGATTATCTTATTTTAATAATGTGCTGAGTCACGAGCTTTTAATAGCAAAAGAAAAAGCAGAGCAGCTATCGAAAATTAAATCACAGTTTTTAGCGAATATGTCTCATGAAATTCGCACGCCCATGGCAGCAATCATTGGCTTTTCAGAGATTGCCTTGCTTAAAGATATGCCGGTAGAGATTAATGACTATTTAAAAAATATCAATACCGCCTCCAACAATTTGCTAGAGATTCTTAACGACATTTTGGATTTGTCCAAAATTGAAGCGGGACAGATGAGGCTTAATTTAAGTGCCTTTAGTCTGCAGGAATTGCAAAAAACACTAGTTAACTTGTTTATTAAAGCTGCGCACAAAAAAGGCCTAGCATTGAATATAGGCATTGCAAATGATGTGCCCGACTATCTTATCGGTGATAGCGTTCGCTTAAGGCAAGTGCTTATTAATCTAGTTGGAAATGCCATTAAATTTACTCAACAAGGTGCAGTAACACTGAGTATTAGTCTGCAACAAATCATAGACCAGCAAGCACGATTATTATTTGCGGTAACGGATAGCGGTATCGGTATGAGTGCAGAGCAGCAAGCTAAGTTATTTCTATCCTTTAGTCAGGTGGATGATGGTTATGACAGAAACTATGAAGGTACAGGTTTAGGCTTAGTTATCAGTCAAAATCTAGTGCAGTTAATGGATGGCCTCATTAAAGTAGAAAGCAATATGGGCTTAGGTAGTTGTTTTAGCTTTGAGTTGCTGCTACCGATAGCAATGTCGCCAATCATCGATCAAACAAAAGAGTCAATAAATATTGCCTTGTCAGCCTTAAACAATGAGGCAGAGATATTGAAGGGTATCAAAATTCTGGTAGCGGAAGATAATTTCTTCAATCAGATGTTCATTAATGAGATTCTCGAAAACTTAGGCGCCAGCATAGTATTGGCAAATAATGGCCTAGAAGCCTTAGCTGCATTAGAAAAAGACGACTTTGATGTCATTTTAATGGATTTACACATGCCGGTGATGAATGGTTATGAGGCCACACTAGAAATCCGTAAACAAGTCCGTTATGCAGCATTGCCAGTTATTACCTTAAGCGCTGGGGTAACAGATGATGAAAAACGTGCCAGCCTTGCTGCGGGTATGAATGATTTTGTGAGTAAACCAATTAATAAAATAGAGTTATTGGCGACTTTGGAGCGATGGTTAAAGTGTTAAACTAAGAGGCAACTTAGCCTCGTTTTAACGCTCCGCATCACTGCTTACGCATTGAAATAAAGCCCAAACTCAGTAATATCAATAAACTGCTCCACAGTACGCTAGGTACTAGCCAAAACCAGTTTTGGTAAAAGGTTTCTTGCGGATGGGTAAGGTAGGGTACTTCGTAAAGTCCTGCCCAGGGTTGATGTATGGGAGATAGTTCGAGGATGTCGCCAGATGCCAGTACCACGGATGATATGCCTGTGTTGGTAACTCGCAATACCGGTCTTCTAAATTCTACGCCTCTGGCTAGGGTCATATACATATGTTGATAAGGCTCTTGCCAAGTGCCGTACCAAGAATCATTGGTAACATTGACGATAAATTGTGCGCCTAAGGCTGCTAATGAGCGTGAAAAGTTTGGAAATAGGCTTTCATAGCAAATTTGTGCACCCATTTTATAACCGTTCCAATTTAATAATTGGGTTGGGCCTGCGCCGCGTGCAAAATGTCCAGTTTCGGGTAGCCAATCACGTAGGGCAGGAAACAGCTTTTCGCCAGGTATGAATTCACCAAAGGCTAATAAGATAGTTTTGCTGTAATGAGGGGGCACTATCTCACCGTCTTTGTTTAACACAAACAAGGAGTTTGTGATTAATCGCGATGATTCGTCAACACTGTAAGCCCCCGTTAGTAAGGGTATTTGTCTTTCATGTAGAAATTGACTGAGGGCTAAGGGGTGTGGATTGTGTTTGAAAGCTTCACCCAATAAAGCGGGAAATGCCGTTTCAGGCCACAGCACAAAGTCGACTTTTTTGTCGGCATGTGTTTTGAGTGCTTGATCGGTGAGTGTTAAATAGCGATGCAGAATTTCTGTGCTATAGCCTTTACCTAATTCCGCCGCTAGTTTTTCTGAGTTTTCTATGCTGGCTTGAATTAATAAGGTCTTAAATGAAGCATCGGGTGCTGGCAGCCTAGCTTTAAGCCAAATGCCGCCTAGATTAAGTAATATAAAGCCGCTAATAACGCTGGCGAGTATTATTTTTCCGGTTTTATATTGGCGGTTTTGCCACGCGACATATAAAGGTAAATTGCATAATAGGGTGGCAGCACTGAGTCCACTAAAGCCGATGAATTCTGCCCATTGGTAAATAGGTAGATGAGCGCCATACCAAGAATAGCCGAAGTTCCAATCAAATAAAGTGAATGAATAAGTCTCGCATAATAGAGTGATAAGGGTCATTAAACCGAGTGAAAGTCGCTCGGAGCATTTTAACAAGCGCCGACTTAGAAACCAGAGTAAGCCAGCTAAAGGCACATATAAGTGAGCGATTAAGGCATAGACCAATAGGCCAATGACCGCAAAAGGCCAGTCTAAATGGGCAAATTCATGCAATAAATAAGCGACCCAATTAAAGCCGATTAAAGTAAATACAAAAGCCGTGATGAATCCACCTAGTAAGACGTTTTTAAGATGAGTTTGTTTAGTCCAGAATAGCCATAAGGGCACGAAGCAGAATAACGAAGCCCAAGGTGGAAAGGGGATGTAGCTAGTGCCAATCAGGATGCCTGATAGGATGGGCAACGACAAAAATTTAAGTGTGTTGTTCATGAATTTATCAGATAACCTGCAATTTGGAGGGGGTGCAATACGGCTATCGCCTATGGCGCTAGGTGATTTGGGCGTTCGATATAAATGTAAGGCGCAATAGGCAAGGCCGTATTGCGCCGAATGATGAACGGTAATGACATAATAGCTTTTTCTGACGATCCTTTAGGATGCCAATCAATATCTTATGATCCTGCCGTTTGTGCTGCAATACGGCTATCGCCTATTGCACCCTAGGCCTTTTATTTATTTAACTATTATGAATTTCGGCATACAAAGCGCGGAACTCGTCAGTTAATTTATGGGTTGGTACAAAATGCACGAGTGGTTGAGAGGCTGAGTGAGATTCTCTGACTTTAACAGAAGGTGAGATCATCGATCCTAGTACTGGCAAGCCTTCAGCGATCAATTCTTCGACTAATTGTCTGGGTAAATTAGCTTGTTTTTGGAATTGGTTAACGATAATGCCTTCTACGTGAAGATTTTCATTATGATCGGCTTTAACTTCGGCGACAGTTTGTATCAAGGTATAAAGCGCTTCTCTGGCAAAGGTGTCGCAGTCAAAAGGGATTAAACATTTATCAGCGGCGATTAAAGCTGATTGGCTGTAGAAATTAAGTACTGGAGGGGTATCCATATAGATGGCATCAAAACCCTCTAGTTTTTCCAGAGCTTCTTTTAATTTGAAGATTTTAAACCGTGATTCTAAGCGACCTTGCAAAGGCTCAAGTTCGGGATGCGAAGGTAATACAAATAAATTCGGGAAGGGCGATTCATGGATAAGTGTCTCTATTCCGCTAGCGCCGCTACCAAATAATGACAGACTCAAGCTATCTTTAAAAAACTGAGCAATAGTTTTATCGCTTTCGTTGACTTTATGGCCCAGCAGATAATGTGTGGTATTGCCTTGAACATCAAGATCAATAACCAATGTACGTTTGCCTTCAAGCGCACTGATGGCAGCTAAATTACAGGTAATTGTAGATTTACCAACACCACCTTTCTGGTTAAAGATGACTCTGCGCATGTTATTTCCTATGAAATCAATTAGATGAAAGTCGCATTATAAGCGAAGAGCTTGCAATATCAAATGCGGATGAAGGTTTTGGCTTGGCACTTAGGGCATTCGGGGATTTCGCTAGTTGTTTTGAAAGCAATTTCTTTACCGCAGGCATCACAAATAAAGGTGCCTGGAATGGTAATGTCGCCGCTGTGATACACATGCGTGGTCGCTAATTGCTTTAGTTTTTCAAGTTCAATGCGAGTTTTGTCAGCCACACTTAAAAATGCGTCTAAGGTGAAGTTTTCTAGTAATTCAATATCAAATTTAAACCAAGCTGAAAGCGAGTTGGTATCTTCTTTAGAAGATAAACCATGAGCGGCCTGTTCAATATCACGTTTTACATAAGTAGAAAGTTTGGTGAGTTCTGCGTCGGTTAACTCGCTATTTTGGGCAGTTTTTGTTTTCGAGATTTCTAGTGCTTCAGCGAAACTATGTAATGTGTCTTCCATGGTTTCATGTAGATGCTTCATGAAATCAGCATAGGCGGT
>QVQD01000110.1 GCA_003584875.1 Methylococcales bacterium | reverse complement strand
ACTTTAACTCCCCCCTTTGTAAAAGAAGGATCGAGGGGGGATTTTTGTGTTATGGGCTACTGATATTTAATGATTATTTTTAATAGGTCAAATCCCACCTAACCCCTTTTTGCTAAAGAGGGGGAATAAAAAGAATACTTTCACAGTCCATATCACTAACCCGACCTACTGTAGATTAAAAAAACCATCACCTTTTAGAGTAAGCGCAGTGAAATTAACTACCACCGATCATCGCTCAGACAGCGCAGGCTTAAGCTATATTTACCCCGTCATTTCAAGACGCATGGGCGGCTTATCCATCGGCATTAACTTTAATACCAACAATGCCTGTAATTGGCGCTGTATTTATTGTCAAGTCCCTGATTTAAAAATCGGTGCTGCGCCTAAGATGGATTTTGAATTACTAGAAAAAGAATTACGATATTTTCTTAAGGATGTTAAAGAAGGCGATTTCTATGATCGCTATCAAGTCGATGCTGACAAACGCGTCATTAAAGACATTGCCATTGCCGGCAATGGCGAACCCACGAGTTTAAAAGACTTTGCCGCAGCAGTAGAACTGATCGGCAAAATAGCCACCGAAGCTGGTGTATTTCCAGATAGTCACTATGTATTGATTACCAACGGCAGTCTAATCCATCAAACTAATGTTCAAGCCGGCTTAAGCGCACTAAAGTCTTACGGCGGAGAAGTCTGGTTTAAACTCGATAGCGCTACCGAAGAAGGCAGAGCCTTAATTAATCATTCAGGACAAAGCAGTAAAGCCAGCCTTAAAAATTTATTGCTATCAGCCTCGTTATGCCCTACTAAATTACAAACATGTTTAGTTGATTATGATGAACAAGGTTTTTCTGACAAAGAAAGACTCGCCTTTCTCGACTTATTTAAAAGTCTCAAACAATTAGATTGCCAACTAGAAGATATATTACTGTATACCATCGCCAGACCTTCTTTGCAGCCAGAAGCGCCAAGAATTCGGCCTTTAGATACAACAGTATTAAATGATTTTGCTGCAGAAATACGGCTATTAGATTACAAGGTTTCTGTTACTGCATAGGCTTAGGATGGGTAGAAGCGATAGTCGAAACCCATCCTACGGCCTTGGTTATTAAAGTTTGGCAACTTATGAGAAAAAGGTCTTAATGACGATGAACATAACGCCAGCAATTAAAATACCCATCATCCATCTTATGGCTAATGAGTCTGTTTTTAAAATAGCGAGATCAATCTTAATGGGATTAATCACATCATCTAAGGCTGATTTTAAATCATCTTTTGTGACTAATTGATCTTGTGCCTCAGCAATGACTCTAATAACAGCTTCTGCCTGCTTTTGTGGTATGCCTGCTGACTTAAGCTTATCAACTAAATGTAATGTATCAAAAGTTATGATAGTCATGTGATTAAGCGCTAGACAAATAATTTTATTAAGTCAAATTTAGTCGTAATGGTTACCGATTGTCAACAGAGATTAAAAGGAAGGTGATCAATACAATCAAACATATTGCCCCGCACACCAAGCTGACGACCATGCCCACTGAAAATTGTAACCGCCCAGCCAACCACTCACATCGACCACTTCACCTATAAAATAAAGTCCAGACACTTGCTTGCTGGCCATGGTTTTGGAAGATAAAGCATCACAATCTACCCCGCCTAAAGTAACCTCAGCGGTACGGTAACCTTCGGTCGCATTGGGCTTAATCTGCCACTGTTGCAGCTGATGGGCGACTAACTGTAGCTGACGATCAGATAAATCTTGCAAGCTGCAGCTTAATAACTCATCGGGAAGTAAACAACTTAATAAGCGCTTAGGCAAATAGCTCTCTAAGACCGTCTTTAAGATATTTTTCACCTTGTCAGCGCGTTTTTCTTTTAAGGTATCCACTAGATCTAGCTGTGGTAACAAATTAATTTCCAAGTCTTCACCGGCAAACCAATACGAGGACATTTGCAAGACCACTGGACCACTCAAACCACGATGAGTAAATAACAAGGCCTCAGTAAAAGCTTGACGCTGATTGCTAATCGTACAAGGCACGGCAATGCCTGACAGAGGAGAAAAGCGCTCTTTATCTTCGGGCTGTAAAGTTAAAGGCACCAAACCAGCACGTGTCGGCACAATGGCAATACCAAATTGTTGAGCAATTTGATAACCAAACGGTGTAGCGCCCATTTTTGGAATAGACAAGCCACCCGTCGCGACTACTAAAGAAACGCAACTCAAAACACCCTGATTAGTTTCAAGCGTAAAGCCATCCGAAACTGAACTGATGCTTTCTATGCGCGTATTTAGCTGTACGGTAACATTTGCTGCCGCACATTCAGTCAGCAACATGGTCAAGATGTCTTTAGCACTGTCATTGCAAAATAATTGTCCATGCTCACGCTCATGAAAATTAATATGATGACGTTCAACTAAGGCCAAGAAATCCCATTGGCTAAAACGACTCAGGGCCGATTTACAAAAATGAACATTATTAGAAATAAAGTTTTCAGGCTCTACCGTCAGATTAGTAAAATTACAACGTCCACCACCCGACATTAAAATCTTTTTACCGGCCTTGTTAGCATGATCTATAACCAACACCCGCCGCCCACGCTTACCCGCTTCAAGCGCGCACATCAACCCAGACGCGCCCGCACCGATAATGATGACATCGGTATTTATCATGCTTTATACCTACAAAAAAACCCTAACTATACGCTAATGAGGCGATATTCGAAAACAGGCTTAAAGACAGTAAATAGGGTGGGCAATGTTTTTCTGCCCAATTAACATATCGACTTGTAAGGACGACAGACCATGCTAGCCTAGCGCGTGCTGGCGCTTCCGGCACAGGTGCCCTACCGATGCCTGCTACATCATTCCTTATCGTTGCCACCCTACAAAACTCGACCAGCAGCGGACGCAATTATTCAACCCCGAGTATCCAACCTTCAATTTCCGCTACACCTCGCTCATACGGTGTTAAGTTTGGATTTAACCATCTGCTTAATTGTCCATTTAGATCATTGTGTTGCATCCAGGCGGCAATGGAATAGGCATCATGTTGATCGGCTGTTCGGTCTTCGATTGCATAGTTTTTTTTGTAAAGAGCAGGATAGGCTTCAACGACAGCCGAATATCCCCTAGGTATTTCCCAGCCAGCAAATGGCCAAAAATGCAGTCGCTTAGAAACATGATTGCGCACATAACGTAACCAAGGAAGACCCGCATGAGTGGATTTAGCAACTTGACCCTGCACATCAAAGTGAAATACTGACTTAGCTTTAGCGCGCTCCTCAGCTATACGCCGCCAACGTGAATTTCCCATACGATCCAAACCCTTACCACGAAGTCCGTCACGGATAAAATCAACATACACATAATCACCATCAGTAGGCCAATGACATTGAAAGTCATCCAGAAAACTCGGCCAATCAGGTAATAGCAGATGGGATTCAAAATAACGCAGCGGAAACGAAAAGCTATGATCGATACCCACCAGCGTTGGAATATTTTCTGTTAACCGCTCAACTAACCATTCAGCAATACCACGACGCGTCCAGTATTTACGTGGACTAGGCGGCGGTAAAACTTCTACCGGCATCGCAGAACCTTCTGCCAAATAGACGCGTAAACCTTTAAGACTTGTTATCGGTGTTTGTGCGCCAGAATAATCGATGCCAATATAACGTTCAAATTGCATATTAAAATTATTTAATAGTAGGTTTTTTTATTGATGTTAAGGGGATATGACATAGCTAACTACATAAACTTATCATTTCCAAGCAAAACTCCAATTCGTAGGGGCGTATTGCATACTCCCTTTTATAAAAGCATTTACGTAGTTCTACGTTACTTTTGCCGAATAAGTGTTGGGCAGAAAAACGTTGCCCACCCTACTGAGCTGTCAGCAGGGTGGAGTCAAAACTCACGAGTTTTGATTCGTACGTTGGATGGAGTTTTTAACCCCATCCCATACGTTTTGATCAGGGCTTGCAAATCCCGACCGGCATCGCTTTTTTTTGCCATCAAAACTCGTGAGTTTTGACTCCACTTTAGTCGCTATGCCGATGCCGGAAACGCTTTCTCGCTTACGCTCGTAAAGACTTATTCCGGCCTACGACTGTCAGCGGGTCGAAGTTGGAGTCAAAACTCACGAGTTTTGATTCGTACGTTGGACGGAGTTTTTAACCCCATCCCATACGTTTTGATCGGGACTTGCAAATCCCGACTGGCATCGCTTTTTTTGCCTTCAAAACTCGTGAGTTTTGACTCCACTTTATTCGCTATACCCATGCCGGAAACGCTTTTCTCGCTTGCGCTCGTAAAGTCTTATTCCGGCCTACGACTGTCAGCGGGTCGAAGTTGGAGTCAAAACTCACGAGTTTTGATTCGTACGTTGGATG
>QVQD01000214.1 GCA_003584875.1 Methylococcales bacterium | reverse complement strand
AAAAAAAAAATCTTAAATTACTTAAACTTTAATCTTCAATTATGGAGAAGGAAATTACAGGTTTCGCTTGCGCGTTCTGTAAGATGTATTTCCCTGTTGAATCTCACCATGTGTCCAACAATGATCTTTGCGTATGGTTGCAGTCCAGCCGCGAGGCCAGGACACTTTGGAAGACGCAGAAAGCGCTGAAACGGTTCCTCAATAACCCAAAGCTACAACGTCATTCCAACCCTCCGGTTCTATTTACCGCATCGCCACATCCCACACAACCACCACAACCACCACAACCACAACATCAGTTACCTACCACCAGGAGTCTGGTTCCACCATTATCGACATGTCAACCACGGGGAAGAATGTCAACAAATCAAGTTGTACCCCTCGCCTCCACGGAAGTACTAAATATTCCATTTAGTTGTGCAGTTCCATCGAAGGATAAACCCACTATTCCTTTACAACGCAGATCGAGAAGAATTCAAATGCATCAATTAGCGAAATCTGAAGAACTCGAACTCATGTCCCTCCTCAATATCAAACCTACCATACAACCTCAACTTCAGATTATATCTCCAACATCAACTTCAACATCATCAACTATGACAGAAGAATATTTCCCGTCCTCCGTTAGAAGACGCCGTCAGCACCGTTCACCACTTTCTCCATCCAAACAACCTGTATCCCCAGTCAAATCCCCAACTCCAATTCAATCTCAATCTCAATATTCCCCTAATCCAACCAACAATAGACAAATACCAATCTTCCTTCATGACCCAATATCACCCTTAGTCTCTCAACCAAGGTCGGAAAATCAGGATACTAAGGAAATCCACCACCGCGTCTTGTTTCCAGAGCAGGATGTGAGCTTTGTCCAACATGATGTCAATCACCAACAAGACCCAATCGAAAAAATACTCAATCTGCTTGTGGGGTCGCATGGACCATTCAACCTCCGACTTTATTTCCAAGGCACCACATCGGTTGGTAAATTAACCAAGGCAGTTGAAGACGGAACGCTTGTTGCCTATCTAAAAAACCATCAAATTTTCACCTTTTCAAAATCCGTTGACCCCACACACTATGCAAAGACTCAGGGAGATGGACTTTGCTGGTTGAGGGTGGAATACCAACTGGCACAACGGTACAATGCCAAAGATAAGTCGATAATTCCAGCTGATTTCAACAAGAAGCAATGCCAACACATCATTGATGACCTATCAAAACACACCAACCATAAAGCAATTGGAAAACCAATCCGATCAGCGATTCAGATCCTTCAAACCAAGAGTCATGTTCCTCAAGAACTCTGGCAGCCTCCGGGATTCGGAGAAAATTGGAAACGAGGGGAATATAAGAAAACCCTCTTTCAATCGTCAAACAACAAAGAAGCTTTTGCTGTTTTCTCCACAGCATGCAAAAAAACAGACTTCTTTCGTTTCAAAGACATTTTACAAATGATCAAAGACCAAAATTGGTATGAGCTTAATCAAAACCATTACTATCTGGTATCATGGCAAAATCCAGTTATACTAATTCAAGCTGTTGAAACCGCGCTAGTTCAATTGGTCCACCAAATATACAGTACCATACAATCCACCATTTCAAAGAGTGCTCCGTTTGTCCCGGAACCAGTTCTGGTTAAATCCCATGATACTTACACAGAATTACCGGCGTCAGTTCCGAAAGTTGAAGAACAATGGACCGAAGTAAAACGCAAACGAACCAAAAAATCCAAGCCAAGTACCGTCTCTGAGGTCGTGATGCAAATCAAGCAACAAGTTAAAGATTTCCAACATTCAGACTTCCCAATGCAACCCGAGGACCGCAATTCACCCACCAATTCCGACTCAACATTTACTCTCAATTCTCACCCAAGTCCAACCACTAAAACAAGAGAGAAAAAGAAAAAGAAAAGCAAACTGGTTGACAACAAACCAACAACTGTCCACACAAAGAAACTTGCAGCACAAGCACCAGAAGCACCCAAGATATCCAAACAATCAACAATCAAAGCATGGATTCCTGTTAGACACATCCCCAAGAAAGCTCTGGAACTGGTGACCAAAATTGGCGTGCGCATCATGAAACAGGCATCAATGCTTACTGCCACTGAAGACGAAGTACTGGCTTTCCTGTACCTCCCAATAATATCCAAACTGTCTCACCACAAGTTGGAAGAGCTGGATTCACAACAAGATACCCAAAATCTGTGCTGTGATATTGTCAACTTGGCTCAATCCAGTCTTCAAGAACAAAAGATTTCGAGACCCAAAATCGAATCATCCGACACCCCCAAGAGATTGTTGTCCAAATGCAAGGCTTTCATCTCGCACAACCAAGTGGGTATGGCAGTGCAGCGTTTGGAATCTTGGAGCACCAAGGAACGCCCTGTTGATATCCAAGACCCAGGAATTTTGGACGAACTGCAAGAACTTCACCCGGCTGCTTCAATTAAGGACAAGATCGAATTACCAACCGCTCCCATACATGATATTGAATTGGAACCAAAAGATATTGCTGAAATGATTTCCAAACTCCCCAGTGAATCAGGAACATCAATTTTCCCTTGGACTAATGAAGCCATAAAATCTATGTTCAAGAATAGTGAAGAATTCCGCACAGCCACCAAATCATTCCTACATGCAATGGTAAACGGAAAATTATGTCACAGCAATCACTGGCTGACTTCCAAAATCGTTGCGATCCGAAAACCCAATGGCAAGTTACGCCCCATTGCAATTAGTGATCCATGGATACGACTTGGTTCCAAGCTGTTGGTAAATTATGCGTTGCCAAAATGTCAAACATTTCTTGGTCCCCATCAAATGGGAATAGGGAAGTCCGGAGGAGCAGATGTAATTATACACACGAGTCAACTGGTTGCATCGCATATCAAATCCAACAAAAACTCCAATTATTGTATACTTGCTATGGATTGCAAGAATGCATTCAATTCCATCCGAAGAGGTCATATTTCCAACGCTATCAATTCGGTTTGTCCCAATCTAATATCCTATTTCACGTGGGCATACGAAAAACCAGTCGAGCTCAAGTCTTCATTCCACTCAACACCTATCTTGAGCAGCACGGGAGTACGACAAGGGGATCCTCTTGGCCCGTTACTGTTTAGTTTGGGTGTAGCTCGAGCACTGGATAGAGTACGCAATATTCACCGTCATGTGGTAGTACAAGCTTATTTGGACGACGTGTTTATTTATGGAACTGTATCTGACTGTATCAGCACCGCCAAATTATTGAAATATCATTTTGTACAATTAGGATTACATTTCAATGACAACAAATGCAATATGTTGGGGGCAGCCGACAGCCCACAAGAACACACATTCAACAAGGTAAATGGAATCAATGTCCTTGGTATACCAGTGGGTTCATCTGAATTTATCAACGAGCACCTTCAATCGTTGCTGAAAGACCAAACGAAGATTCTCGACATGATTGGAGAATTAGAATCTTCTGAAGCCTTTGGAATTTTGCGTGCCGCAATCAATGCTCGGCCCGTCCATACAGTGCGGGGATTACACCCGTCCACCACATTGGAATATGCCAGGAATTTTGATCAATTGGTTGCCTCAGCATTGAGCCGAATAGTCATGACAGGTGAGCTCCCGGCAGATTCACTCTCAGTCAAATCTCTGTCGACCCATTTGGGGGGAATTGGAATTAAAGACCTCGCAAGGTGTCGGAATGGAGCTTGGGCGGCATCATGGCTGAAAGCACTCCAATACATCCACACCCATTTGAAAGACAAAATATTCTGGATGACAGAAGACTTTGACTTTCACCCAGAAATAATCTATCAGCTACCGTTACCTCATCCTGTCGGAAATGCATTATCATTCAAAGACTTAGTGCTTCCCATCGTTTTAGCAGAAGACCCAATCCCAAGACAAAAAGATTTGAATGCAACCATTGATACGACAATTTATGAGGATTTATTGGACACGTTGAAGTTGAGCCGTCCGGAAGCGGCAGCATTATTGGTAAGCGCATCCGTTCCCGGTATTTCCAGCTGGTTGAATTGTTGTACCAACCCCAATCCATCACTTCGTCTGTGTGACGATTCGTTCCGGGAGTCGCTCCGGATTCGAATGCTGCTTCCTATCCATGAAGATCCAGTACGAGCTCAGCGCCGTTGCACAAGCTGTAATATCCATGACATTGAAGTAGAATATCATGGCTTATCATGTAGAGGTCCCAGTGATCACAGGAGAAGAAGACACGACATGGTCGTCTCTGCCTTATGTGATTTCATCCGAGCTGCTGTACCCAGCGCTCGCGTTCACAAAGAAGTGGATATTGAAGCCAATACACGAACTTCGGGTGGTCCAGTCTCGCTTCGATGCGATATCAAAATGACTGTGAACCATTCAACGCACTATCTTGATGTTGCAATCACTAATCCGTGTGGTCCAACGTTCCTGAAAC
>QVQD01000074.1 GCA_003584875.1 Methylococcales bacterium | reverse complement strand
ATCGGCTTCGGCTTTAGCTTTAGCAGCCTCTGCTTTTGCTTGAGCAGCAGCTTCAGCCTTTTCTTGTTTAGCAGCCTCTGCTTTTGCCTGAGCGGCAGCTTCAGCTTTTTCTTGTTTAGCAGCCTCTGCTTTTGCCTGAGCGGCAGCTTCAGCTTTTTCTTGTTTAGCGGCTTCGGCCTTTGCTTGAGCAGCAGCTTCAGCCTTTTCTTGGTTAGCAGCTTCTGCTTTAGCTTGAGCCTCTGCTTCGGCTTGTTTTTCAGCCTCAGTATTATCTTTTTCGACTTTAGTAGGTAGGGTCGATAAATCAATCATAGTTGCATGAATGATTTCTGGGGCAGGCGGTTGCTCTTTGGGGGCTGGCTTATAGAGCGCACTTAAGGCAAATAACCCTAATAGCGTCAAGTGCATTGCTAACGCAAGTATAAAATGCCGTCTGAGCTTGTTTTTTATATCCATCTAACTTATTTATCTTTGGGCTTAGTCATTAACCCAACCGTAGGAACACCGGCATTTTTTAATTCGGCCATTATGGTCACCACGGTACCGTAATCTACGCCTCTATCGGCATTGATTAGAATTTGTGTTTTAGGTTTGTCAGTAATGACAGCTACAACGCTAGCATTTATGGCTTCAACTGCAATAGGCTCATCATCACCCGTACCAATTTTGATGTAATAGAGGCCTTGTTCTTTAATAGAAATAACGATAGGTGGGTTATCCTCATTGCCTGTTGACTCCACTGTTTTTGATTCAGCTTGAGGAAGATCGACATCTACGCCAGTCTGTAAGATAGGTGTGGTGATCATGAAAATAATAAGTAATACCAAAGTTACATCAATGTAGGGAACAACATTGATTTCCGCCATGGGTCTTCTGCGGCCGTGTTTTCTACTCATTTGCTATGAACCTGTCTTTGTAGTAACACCACGAATTCTTCAACGAATAATTCGTAACGACCCGTTAATCTATCGAGTCGTGTAGAAAAACGGTTGTAAGCGACAACAGCGGGAATTGCGGCAAATAAACCAATTGCGGTTGCAATCAATGCTTCAGCAATACCAGGTGCTACTTGAGCTAAGGTTGCTTGTTTAACATTACCCAGAGACATAAATGAATTCATAATTCCCCATACCGTACCAAATAAACCGACATAAGGACTAGTGGAGCCTACGGTAGCAAGAAAGGCTAAATGCTCATCTAAGCGTTCTAATTCACGTGATAATTCAATCCGCATGACTCGTTGTGCGCTCTCAACTTGCACGCCGGGTTCAACGCTGCCAGATTGGTGCATGCGAGAGAATTCTTTGTAGCCCGCTAGAAATATTTTTTCTATGCCTTCTGGTTCAAAGTCTTTAGCGGCGAGTTTTCTATAAAGATCTGCTAAGGCGACACCTGACCAAAATTGTTCTTCAAATTCATCAGTAATTTCAATCGCTCGATTAAGTTCTTTGCGCTTTGAAAGTATAAAAGTCCAGGATGCTAACGACGCTATCATCAGAATTAGCATGACAAATTGCACAACAAAACTGGCTTCAGTAATTAAATGGAATATAGATAAATCAGTGTTCATTCTTTAACAGCTCTTGTAGGTTTGTAGGGATTTCTTTAGGACGTAGGTTGTTGGCGTCCAAACAAGCAATGCGAGTTATGCAAGTGCATAAAATGTCATTGTCTCGTGTAATTAGTTGTTCAAAAGTAAGGCTGGCTCTTTTTGCAAGTATAACTTCAGCGCTAACTTCGATTTGGTCATTAAATCGTGCTGACTTTAGATATTCGACCTGTACAGACCGAACTGCAAAGATAATGCCTGGGTTAACCATAAGCTTATCTTGTTCATGGCCCATTGCTCGAAGCATTTCAGTGCGTGCTCGTTCAAAAAACTTAAGGTAATTGGCATAAAAAACCACGCCGCCGGCATCGGTGTCCTCATAATAAACACGAATAGGCCAAATAAATTTTTTAAGGTTCATGTCGCTAAGTTTAGGGTAATGTTTCGATCAATTAATCAAATAAATCTTCTGACGAGTCTATTTGTTTTGGCAGAGGCAAACCAAAATGCAAATAGGCATTTCGAGTTACTACCCGTCCGCGTGGCGTGCGCATAATAAAACCTTGTTGCAACAAATAAGGTTCTAGGACATCCTCAATGGTTCCGCGTTCTTCACTGATCGCAGCGGCTAAGGTATCTAATCCGACTGGGCCACCATCAAAATTTTCTATCATGGTCATCAATAGTTTTCGATCTAGGGCATCAAAGCCATTATTATCGACTCTTAGCATGTCTAATGCTTGACTAGAAATAGCCTCAGAAATAATACCATTACCTTTGACTTCGGCATAATCACGTACGCGCCTTAATAATCGATTAGCAATTCGAGGTGTGCCACGAGAGCGGCGTGCAATTTCGAATGCGCCTTTTTGCTCCAGAGTAATACCTAACACTTTAGCGGAACGTATCACAATACTTGCTAGTTCATCAACGCTGTAAAATTCCAGACGTTGCACTATACCAAAGCGATCACGCAAAGGTGAGGTCAGTAAGCCCGCACGCGTTGTCGCACCGACTAAGGTAAATGGAGGAAGATCTAGCTTAATAGAGCGGGCAGCAGGCCCTTCGCCTATCATAAGGTCTAACTGATAATCTTCCATAGCAGGATAAAGTATTTCTTCAACTGCTGGGCTTAAACGATGGATTTCATCTATGAATAATACATCATGAGCTTCAAGATTAGTGAGTAATGCAGCTAGATCTCCCGCTTTATCGAGTACCGGTCCCGAAGTTTGGCGAATTTTAACACACATTTCGGCTGCAATGATATTAGCCAGTGTGGTTTTACCTAAGCCAGGTGGGCCAAAAATTAATACATGATCCAAGGCTTCTTTGCGAGCTGTGGCGGCTTGAATAAAAATTTCCATCTGCGAGCATAATTCTTTTTGGCCAACATATTCCGCTAAGCGTTTCGGACGAATGGCGCGGTCTTGTCGTTCTTCATCAGTATGACTACGAGCTGTTATCAGTCTATCACTTTCAATCACTTAAGTGCCCCTTGTAAAGCCAGTCTGATAATATCTTCACAGGATTTGCCCTCAATATTAATGTTTTGCACCATTTTGCTGGCATCTAAAGGTTTGTAACCTAGAGAACATAAGGCGCTAATCGCTTCTTGTTTGGGATTGCCTATGACGGGTATCGTTGAGCTACTGCTAATACTCGCTGAGCTTGATTCGGCTAAATCAGGCAATCTATCACGCATTTCTATCACTAAGCGTTCTGCGGTTTTTTTGCCTACACCCGGTAAGCGTACCAAGGCTAGCGTATCATTATCATGAATACAGCGGTGAAATTCTTCAGCACTTTGCCCTGATAAAATGGTCAAGGCCAATTTAGGACCGACACCGCTGACTTTAATGAGTGTGCGAAATAGCGCTCGATCTGCAGGTGTTGAAAAGCCAAACAAGCTATGAGCATCTTCTCTAACCACTAAATGTGTATGGAGTTTAATATCTTCATTAAGAGCAGGTAGGTCATAAAATGTAGTCATGGGTGCTTCAAGCTCATAACCGACGCCTTGAACATCTAATATTAAAAAAGGTGGCGCTTTATAGACTAATTTGCCACGCAAAAATCCAATCATTTATATACACCTTGTTTACTTAACATTATGGCAGTTTGTTGATAATGAGCATGACAAATAGCAATGCCCAAGGCATCACTTGCATCTAATGATAATTCACCTTGCACGTTTAATAATATTTTTACCATGTGTTGAACTTGAATTTTATCAGCAGCACCTTTACCTACCATTGCCTGTTTGACTTGGCGTGCCGCATATTCAAATACTGGTATATCCTTAGTTTGCACGGCACAAATAGCAGCGCCCCGAGCTTGCCCAAGCTTTAATGCCGAGTCGGCATTTTTGTGCATAAAGACTTGTTCTATTGCCATTTGTTCGGGTTGGTAATTATCTATAATTTCCAATAGCCCGTCGAAGATTTGCTTAAGTCGATCGGGAAAATAATCTACTTTAATCTTAATACTACCGCTAGCTATGTATTTATAGCCTTGTGGTGAGTCGTCAATAATTCCGTATCCGGTTAGTCTTGATCCGGGGTCTATCCCTAAAATTCTCATGGTTTATTTATAGTTTGGTATATCTGTATTTGAAGTGAGCAACTTTGGTCGTAATAGATGCTTGTGTCGGTATCTATAGAACTAAAATGTGTATATAAACAGCAAATTATACTGTAGGGGCGAATTCATTGGCCCAGTACATTCGACCTGTGATACGTGGCGAATTTGTCGCCCCTACAAACCTTTGCAATGGAGTCAAAACTCACGAGTTTTGTTGCTTGGCGTAGCGATAGCGTAAGCCAAGCATTTCCTGCGCATTCTGTCGGGTTACGCTATCGCTAACTACTACAAAGGTTTGTTATAGCTAAGGTTGGTTGTTTAAAAACCAAAATACAAAAAAAATAAGCATTACTCTGTAGGGGCGA
>QVQD01000033.1 GCA_003584875.1 Methylococcales bacterium | reverse complement strand
GAGGGTCGGTAGGAGGGCAGGAAGCCCTCTCTACCGACGCGCGGCATCCATGCCGCGCCCCTTCGGGCTATTCCCAACAAAACCTACAGTGCTCAGCGCGGCAAACGAGAGACTCCACCGTTACTGCGTAACGTCAGTTATCTAAGACCGGCGCCAGCCTTATCCAAGGCATCTAGCAGACTATCGACATGCGTTTCCTCATGCAAAGTAGAAAAGGTAACTCGCAAACGTGCGCTACCTTGAGGAACTGTAGGTGGCCTTATGGCACTGACTAAAAAACCAGCTTGTAACAAGGCTTGACTGATTTCGATGACTTGTTGATTCTCACCGATCACTATCGGCTGTATAGCTGAGGTAGAGTTCATCAACTGCAAACCCAATTGCCTTGCACCCACGCTAAACCTTTCAGTGAGTGTCTTAAGTTTGTCTCTGCGCCAATCTTCAGTAATCACTAGCTTTAAACTAGTTCTGGTCGCCTCAGCCACCGCTGCGGGTAAGGCTGTGGTATAAATATAAGTCCGGGCTTTTTGTATCAGGATTTCAATCAAGTCCTCAGAACCTGCCACAAAAGCACCAAACGTCCCAAAACCCTTACCTAAAGTGCCCATTAATATAGGCACATCAGCTTGCTTAAGTCCGTAATAATCCAGCAAACCACCACCTTTTGCACCAAGAACACCTAGACCATGGGCATCATCTACCATCAACCCAGTATTATGATCTTGGGCCACTTTCGATAAAGCAGGTAAAGGAGCAAAATCACCATCCATACTAAACACACCATCCGTTACGATGAGTTTATGGCCACTGGCTTTTTTTAGATGACTATTAAGATGCTCAACATCGCCATGCCGATAACGCTTGAAGACTGCACCCGACATTAAACCACCATCCAATAAAGACGCGTGATTGAGTTTATCTTCAAACACTGCATCTCCACGCCCTAATAGCGCCGACATAACGCCCAAATTAGCCATATAGCCGGTAGAAAATAACAAGGCGCGATCACGACCGGTAAACTCAGCAAGCTCTTCTTCCAAAGCATGATGTGCCGCACTATGCCCACAAATTAAATGCGCTGAACCACTACCGACACCATATTGATCGACTGCGTTTTTAAAAGCACTGAGCACATCTGGATGATTAGCCAAACCCAGATAATCGTTGCTGCAAAAGTTAAGTACTGCTCTACCGTCAACTTGCAGATAAATACCTTGCGGCGAGTTTATAACTCGCCTAGAACGATATAAGCCTTGCTTGGCAATGCTTTCCAGATCACCCGATAACTGTGAAAAAACCAATGTCATTAGGCGTAACTTGAACCACCAGAATAAACACCTAAACGATCGAATAAAGCAAGATCATGATTAGTCATCGGGTTATCAGTGGTCAATAACTTATCACCATAAAATATTGAGTTAGCACCTGCCAGAAAACACAAAGCCTGCATTTCATCACTCATCTTGCTACGACCCGCAGACAAGCGCACGCGTGATTTAGGCATCATGATTCTTGCGACCGCTAAAGTGCGCACAAAGATAATAGGATCTAACTGTTCAGTCCCCATTAACGGCGTACCTTCAACTTGTACCAGCATATTAACTGGGACACTTTCAGGATGTTTAGGCATATTCGCTAACTGTATGAGTAATTGAGCACGATCTACATCGGTTTCGCCCATACCCACAATACCGCCACAACAAACATTAATACCGGCCTCTCTAACTCGCTCTAAAGTATCTAACCTATCCTGATAGGTACGTGTGGTAATGACTTCGGAATAATAATCTTCAGAGGTATCCAAATTATGGTTGTAATAATCTAAACCACCTTCTTTTAAGCGCTGGGTTTGTGCATCGGTCAACATGCCTAAGGTGACACAGGTTTCCATGCCCATCGCTTTAACGCCTTGCACCATTTCAATGACACGCTCTACATCTTTATCTTTAGGTTGACGCCAAGCAGCACCCATGCAAAAACGTGAAGCACCTTGATCTTTAGCCTGTTGGGCGGCTTTCAAGACGGCATCAACGGGCATCAAAGCCTCGGGCGTTAAGCCCGAATCATAACGCGCACTTTGCGGGCAATAGCCACAATCTTCTGAACAGGAACCTGTTTTTATACTTAATAAGCTACTAATTTGAACTTCATTAGGATCAAAGTGCTCTCTATGGACTGTTTGTGCTTTAAAGATCAAATCATTAAAAGGTAAAGCATACAGGGCTTGCACTTCATCCAACTGCCAATCATGACGTAAGCTAAGTGAATTAGGATGGCTAATGGCAGGGTTTGCAGACATGCTGATAATCTCCAACTACAATAAAGGTAAACGTGACAAACAAACAGCTCATTCGTCAACCGGCAAGTATCAATAAGGGATACAACTGGATCGATATTATACAGGATTACCTGCTCCCGCCTACCTGCATCTTATGTGCTAATCCTGGCACTAAGGGTCGCGACCTTTGCAATCACTGTCATCAACGCCTGCATAGAAACACGCTTTGTTGTTATAAATGCGCAGAAATACTAGAGCCACCGCTGAGATACCCCATGCTTTGCGGACATTGCCTAAGCTCTACGCCGGCCTTTGATGAAACTTACGCACCCTTTACATATCAAGGCGAAATACGACATTTAATTACCACTTTAAAATTCGGCAGACATTATAAGAATGCTCGTTTACTGGGTTTATTATTGGCTGATCATTTAAAACAAACAGCCCAAAGACCCGATCTGATTTTACCGGTACCGTTGCATAAAGCCCGTTACCGAGAGCGAGGTTTTAATCAAGCGATTGAAATTGCCAAAACCGTGGCTAAAGAATTACAACTACCGCTTGATTTGCATAGTTGCCTAAGGCATAAAGATACACCTCATCAATCGGCATTAACCGCCAAGCAACGCCGCAAGAATATCAAGCACGCTTTTTCTATGACTCAAACTATTTCGGTGCAACATATAGCCTTGTTAGATGACGTAATGACTACCGGCTCTACCGCACATGAATTGGCCAAACTATTAAAAGCCGCAGGTGTGAGTCGAGTCGATGTTTGGGTCTGTGCTAGAGCTTGAGAGACTGTGAAAGTATTTTTCTTAATCATCAAAAACGATATCATTAGCCGTAACCCGACACACTACGATAGTGTCGGATTACGCTATCGCTAACCCGACCTGTCATACAAACCTTTGCAATGGAGTCAAAACTCACGAGTTTTGTTGCTTGGCGTAGCGATAGCGTAAGCCAAGCATTTCCTGCGCATCCTGTCGGGTTACGCTATCGCTAACCCGACCTATACTCTACATCAGTAAGTTCACATAACCATTAGATCTCACACCGTAGGAACAGATCACGATCTATCCATACATTACTATCGACATCTATTTATTTACACCCACTACCTCCCAACAAAACCTGAGCTGCACAACTCTAGCAAACGAGACTAAAGTAACGTTACTGCTTTAGGTCAGTTAATATGAAATAATAGCCAAATACTTTATTTATCTAAAGCCCGACCCCCCAAACAATACTACATAATTCATGCTAACCCCGAACACCCCAAGTTACCGCTTTAGCGTTGCACCGATGCTAGATTGGACTAATCGGCATTGCCGCTATTTTCATAGACTCATTAGCAAACAAGCTTTGTTATATACCGAGATGGTCACTACCGGCGCTTTAATACACGGTGATAGTCATCGCTTTTTGCAATATTCGCCTTTAGAAAACCCAGTCGCCTTTCAATTAGGCGGCAGTAATCCTAAAGATTTAGCAGTTTGCGCCAAGATGGTTGAAGACTATGGGTATGCGGAAGTAAATTTGAATGTGGGCTGCCCTAGTGACCGCGTCCAAAATGGCCGCTTTGGTGCCTGTTTAATGGCTGATCCACAACTGGTTGCCGATTGCGTTGCCGCCATGTCTGACGCGACTTCAATTCCTGTTACCGTTAAATCAAGAATCGGTATTGATGAGCAAGACTCTTACCCTGAACTCGTACATTTTATCTCGACCATTAGCGATACGGGATGCAGCACGTTTATTGTTCATGCTCGTAAAGCCTGGCTGAGTGGTTTATCACCCAAACAAAATCGTGATATTCCACCCTTACGTTATGATAGGGTCTATCAATTAAAAAAAGATTTCCCACATTTAACGATCATTATTAATGGTGGCATTACCACCTTAGAGCAAGCCGAACAGCATCTAACGCAGGTTGATGGTGTAATGATGGGCAGAGAAGCTTATCAGAATCCTTATATTTTGGCCGAGGTTGATCAACGGATTTTTGGCGCGACCCATGAAACACCCTCACGTTATGCAGTCATAGAACAGCTAATTCCTTATATACAAGAACAAATCAAAACCGAAGCCCGTTTAAACAGCGTATCACGCCATATTTTAGGCTTATATCATGGCGAACCTGGCGCACGCGGTTGGCGTAGATATATCAGTGAAAATGTCAGTCGACTCGGAGCAGATGAACAAGTCATACTTGAGGCCTTAGAGTTTACAAGATAACGGATCAGAAAAAACCTTAGAACTCACCGTAGAATACCTTTATACTCAAAGCCGTTACGATTGCAGCATTATTAAGTTGTCAGGTTACGCTATCGAGACTGTGAAATTATTATG
>QVQD01000065.1 GCA_003584875.1 Methylococcales bacterium | reverse complement strand
TTATACACATCTAAAAGCCCGCTGATTTAGCGTTAAAACTTGGTTGAATTATGTAGCTAAAATCAGCCAAATTGCGTATAAATTAGCCTAAAAATACAATATAAAACAGCTTCTTTATGCGCAAAAAGGCTTGGTGGGGTTGTTCAGTTATTCCGATATTGATAACTCCCCATAACTTTATAGCCTATGCCGAATTAAATACCATTACAGTCGGTAGTATTCCTGTATGAAAATGGTCGTTAGCTCATCGATATTCTTGTTGTATTCAAGTAATTTTTCTTTCGAAATATCCTCATCAATTTTTTGAATGTAGTGGCCCAATGCCACTAATAACAGATAATTTTCCATTGTTTTAGTATCCCCCTTGAGTTTCGTTGAATGGATTGGTTTGCAAACGTTCAATGGCTTCGGTTATAGACATCCTAATGAACTCTGAATGAGTTATCCCAAGTTCCTTAGATTTCATGTCAATGCTTTGAGCCATCACCGGTGAGAGCCTGTAAGACCTAATAGTGTTATATTGGTTATAGTGTTTTGTATTTTTCATAATGTATTTAGCAAAAGTAATACAAAAGTAGATAAAAATATCCCCAATATTTTTGCCTATCCATTACTTAAAGATTTAACCAACTTTCCTATAACTTACAACCATCTCAAACCCGCTTACTTATTCTCAGTCATCATACCAATTGTTATATAATCAGGCCCATACTCAACACTGATTGATACAGGATTACACAAATGGCAAAGGCAGAGAATTAGCCGTGGTACTGACGCAACGAGTAAGAGAAAATGCCAGTATCGATTGGCCTATCAAGGAAAATGTGAGGGCAAAATTAAAAGTGATTATCAGAAGGACATTGAGGCAATACGGATACCCACCTGATATGCAATTACTGGCAACTGAGACAGTGATGCGTCAAGCAGAAATGATTTTACGGCATAAGCCATATGCCACTAATGTCTGGCATTCGTTGATTGATGACATTCAATATGATTAAGTATATGAAGGGGAATTCCATTCCCCAGCTCCTTGCTGTCGCTCGTCGCTATTTTTATTTCTTCTTTAAGTTATAGATAGATACATTATTAAGTGGTAATAAGTTGGAACTATCTTTACCATTCATATAATTTATTAGGGTTTCTAAGCTCTCTAATATAGCCATAAACACCACTGCCATATTTCTTTAATATAAAATAATAATTATTCTTTTAATACTATTCATCTAGATTACGATTTACGGATTTTTGCCCCCTTTCGGGAGCAAAAAAATAATTTCATCTGAGTTGACTTCATTACCTAGCGTTATACTATTACAGAGGCGGTTGGCCGATACCTCGAAGTACGTCTTTTGTTTCTATGTTCCAACGGTGGCATTAGGAAAACACGCTAGTCGCATTCCTAATACGCCTGGGAATTACCCAGTCATTTAGCCTTTTTTTATTTGTTCAAATTACTGAAATTGGTTTTACGAAGGCGTATCCAATCATCATCCGCACATGGTACGGGTAGTCAGTAAAGTCTCTGCTTCTGCTCAGATGTTGCGCTCAATGTGAAGAACATTCCATTGCCAACGGCACCTATCAATCTACCGGTGCTAGTATTTCAGAAGTGTTATTGCCTAAGTTATTTTGCCTAATAATTTGTGCTTTTATTTGCCGCCTTATCTTTTACATTGTATTTATCATTTTTGTATCACAACTATAATTTTTTCATTAATTACGTTTTATTTATCTAAATGTATTACTAATAGATTATTTTTTGATAAATAATACTATGAAAATTTCAGAAATAATTACAGAAGAGCTACTAGAGCGATATCAATATAGACGTAGACCAACATCAAGAAGATATGTGCCAAAAACCGTCGCACACAGGGCGCCACCACAAAGAGTTATTGCAAGACCAGCAACTAAAATAACACCTGTCAAAAATCCTGTCCTGCCAAATAGCCAGACAACTGGATTAAATCCGAAGGTTGACGTAACCAATGGTCATAATTTCAAATTGGATAACTTTAACCTAAAACCAGAATTCACTGACCGAGAAATTGAAATTGCTATGAAATCAAGGAACAATGACAAAAGGGTATTTTGAATTAGGTGTGTAAATTGACTACACTCTAGGTATACAGTCATAAAGTTAAAATATTGTGTGTAATATATATATTATTTGACTAATTACACACTTCGTGTATTATAGTCTTAAATCCTAATTACACACCTTTGCTGATATGAAACCAAAATACCAACCGCTTGTTTTCAACTATTTGCGCGTATCAACTGTTTTGCAAAATACAGAACGTCAATTACTGGATGTTCCTTGTGATAGAGAATTTATTGATAAGGCCAGTGGTAAAGATACCAATAGACCTGCTTTCCAAGAAATGATGGCGCAATTACGTCAAGGCGACCAAGTCAATTGCCATTCCCTAGACCGTGTTGGACGAAATACTGCTGATATCTTGAAGATTGTTCAGGACATAAAAGATAAAGGGTGTTCAATTAAATTCCACAAAGAGAAGTTATTGTTTGATGGCACAAAGGCTGATTTATATAGCGATTTAATGCTAACCATACTCGCAGCATTTAGTTCCTTTGAAAGAAATATCATATTAGAGCGTCAGCGGGAAGGTATAGCACTGGCAAAAATGAAAGGCAAATTCAAAGGTCGCAAACCAAAGATTGAAGATAACCAGATTGCAATGATAAAAGCTGATTTTGATAGTGGTATGGCTAAGACCAAGATTGCCGAAAAATACGGCATCACCCGCTCTTATGTCTATCAGCTAGTCAAGGCTGCTTAGAGCCTAATCAAAGTTGGTAATATTGTATCCATTGAAGAACTGTTTTATTCGATATAAATCTTCAGCATATTGTTTGCCGTCAAGCCACCATTCATAAGTTCCATCTTCATAAATGATGGCTGGCCCATCTGGTCTATGAAGCTTGCCATTGACCCAATATTCGCTCTTACCGTTTGGCCAAGTCATAGCGGGGGCGTTTATTCGATGTCGCAATCCATTTCGCCACCATTCTTTTTTGCCATTTTTACAGTCAATAGCAGGGCCGGTGATTCTGTGAAGTAGGTCATTAAAAAACCATTTACGAGTTCCAAAATCATCTATGGTGCAATAATCATAATTTTGAATATGAGTGTTAGGCGTATAACTTATTTGATTAGTGTTTGGTGAGGGTGAAATCTTTTTTTGTATATCCATAATGACATCCTGTCTATTTTATTTGACTAAATAAATCTATATTTAACCTACTAATTATACCATAAAACAGGCTATTAGTAAACACAATTTCATTTTATTTCAATTGGTTGGGTTTATTTATATATGGATTGATTATATCTAAATGCAGTCTGTTCAAGGGTGTGCTATAGAGCCTCCTTAAAATTTAAACAAACTGAACCCCTGCACCTTGTGAGCGATGGGGTTTTGTTTGTACCTAGACCCTTGTGGGGTTTGGGCTGAGTCGTACCTGTTGGCGGATTGCTAGCGCGAATCCGCCTTACGGGTTATCTAGTAATAACCGCTACAATATCTTTTGCTTTTTTTAATAAAAAAGCACATTTTTGATACAATATCTTTTTCTTTTCGATTGGCGAAATACCATTAAAATGACCAAAAATATATTCAAGTCAACAATCGCCAGTCAGTTAAAGCAAGCAAGACGAACCGCCAAGCTTACACAGAAAAGTCTTGCGGAAATTGTTGGCGTTTCAATTCCAACCATTCGGCAAGCGGAGTCTGGCAAAGGTACTTATTCTAGTTTTTTTAAAATTGCAGAAACACTCGGATTGGAAGTTACTGGACGCAACATTAAAAATACAGTCTCTTTAGGTGAGGCATTAGGGATATTGCGTAAGAGACAGAATATTTCTATCAGAAGCTTATCTAGGTTGAGCTCACTCCATCCAAATACCTTAAAATCAATTGAAGAAAATCGTGCTATAAATCTACATCCCATAGATTTAGTAGCAAATCATCTGCAAGCAGGGCTGTTCTTAAAGCCAAAGGACAAATCACTACCATTTTGGACTGGAATAGCGGCCAGCAGTGTTCACGATAGTTGGGAGACCCCACCAGAATTACTTTTAAAGATTTATCCTATTGTAAATGGCAGCTTTGACCTTGATCCGTGCAGTAATGCGGTTGGTATTAGCGCTAATGTAAAGGCTAAGACACATTACATTAGAGAAATGGACGGTTTGAGCCTACCTTGGAACGGTACAGTATTTTGTAATCCCCCTTATCAGCGCGGTATCACTGAATTATGGATTAAAAAATGTCATAATGAGCATAAAGCAGGCAGAGCTAGTTTAATTATTGCCCTTCTAGCGGCCAGACCCGAAACAAAGGCTTGGAATAGCTGGATAAAAACATCAGCAGATATATTTTTACTGCGAAAAAGGCTTAGATACTATGAGAATGGTATAAAAGGAAATCATTGTCCGTTCCCATCCGCGATCGTAGTATGGGGCGGTACACCAGCAGAACTTGAAGACATTAAACAGACCTTTTCCGAAGATTGGCACATCAAAAAAGAATAGATGTTAATTAAAACTCCTGCCAACACAGCAATCAAACTTTAATACACGAAAAGCACAAACATTTAACATAACAGCCATTATGGGCAGGATTAAACGTGGTAGAGTAGAGGACTGGCTTACGCCAACCCTCCCTCATCAAACCATGCATGCGATTTTCCCGCACACGGCTTTCCGATGTTCTTC
>QVQD01000160.1 GCA_003584875.1 Methylococcales bacterium | reverse complement strand
CGGCCTACAACTGTCTAAGCATAGGTATCTAAACAAATAATTGTTAGCATTCCCACTCGCAAACGATAACATTGTGGTGAAGATCGTAGGGGCGTATTGCATACGCCCTTATAAAATAAGCTCTATAACATTGCGTTTTAATTCAAAACTCGTATTGGAGTCAAAACTCACGAGTTTTGTCGCTTTGCAGCGTTTTAACTCAAAACTCTTGAGTTTTGACTCCTTTAATCAGTTTGTATCAGTAGCTTTTAGATTCGCTGCAATAAAGGGGGAGGCTAAAATCGTAATACTTTCACAGTCTCTAGCGCTCTACCCCTCCTACGGACTTTAATCTAGCCTACTAAACTCAAATCGCGCCAAACACTATACAGAACATGAGACCCATTTAAGGTCATGGCAGTCATGATAACCTCCACAAACACTTCAGAGCCATCAGCCTTTAGAAAAGTCCATTCCAAACGGCTAAAGCCATTTTTTTGCACTCGCTCTATATTTGCTTTTACTCTATCAACTGACAAACTGCCATCGGGTTGAAATTCGGGTGATATATCAATGACCGATTTATTGATCAAACCGTCTTTATCAGCGTAACCCAGAAAGTTACTGGCGGCCGTATTACAATCAATAAAACGACCCTGCTGGGTAATGACCACTGGATCGCTCATCTGCTCAAAAAGTAGATGATAATTAGGCACATTATTAGTGGCGGCTTGCCATTCTGAACAAGGCTGCCAATCGCTTAACCAAGACAAGACTTTATCGACTGGCATCGGTCTAGCTATCGCATAACCTTGAGCAACTTCACAGCCCAGTTTAATTAAAAACTCACCTTGCTCTATAGTTTCAACACCCTCAGCAAGCACCTGCTTACCCATATCATTTGCCAAACGAATCATATTAATGACCAACTGTAAGCCTTGATTAGACTGGCAAATACCTTGTATAAAACTACGATCAATTTTTAGAGTTTTAAAGGGTAATTCCTTCAAATAAGTAATAGAAGAATACCCCGTACCAAAATCATCTAAGTAAAATTCCACACCCAAGCTACGACAACGATTAATAATCTCTATGACTTTAAAACGATCACTAATCTCGGTCGTCTCTAATATTTCTAGTGCAAGACTACCCATTTGATAAGTACTTATTGTGTTAATTTCAGCTTCTAAATTTTCAACAAAATTGCTTTGCATTAATTGCCTAGCATCTACATTCACACTTAAGATGAAATCAAAGCCTTGTTTATACCACTCAGCTAATTGAGTTAAAGCAGTTTTAATAACCCAGTTGCCTAATTTAATGCCTAAGGGAATATTTTGAACTACAGGCAAAAACACATGAGGGCTAAATAATTCAGTGTGATTCTTATTCCATCGGATTAATGCCTCAAAGCCTAAGACCTTACCGGTACGCATATTAACTTTGGGCTGGTAATAAAGCTCAAATTCATTACGACTTAAGCCTAATTCAATCTCTTTTATGGCATTGTTACGAGTCACAACAATTTGATCTTGTGCTTGATCAAAGAAATGAAAATTATTTTTACCCTGCCTTTTAGCAACATACATGGCCTGATCTGCCCGAGTGATGAGTATTTCAGCATCAATATCGTAGCCCTCTGGATCACTCGGATGTAAATAGATGCCAATACTTGATGAAACCTTTAATGCAAGGTTTCTTATCATAAACTCTGTTCGGCAAGCGTTTAATAATGTGGAAACGACCCCCTCAATGTCATTGATACTTTTGAGCTCGTCTAAAATAACCACAAACTCATCGCCGCCTAATCGGGCTAAAGTATCATGTTCACGTATACTGGACTGCATTTGCTGACTTATCGCCACCAAAAACTCATCACCGACATCATGACCGTAATGATCGTTAATTATTTTAAAACCATCCAAATCAATAAACACCACCGCAATAAAACCACCACGCCGCTTAACGCGACTCATCGCCCGCGTCAATCGATCGGCGAGCAATGATCGATTAGCTAAACCGGTTAAATTATCGTAATAGGCTAATTTCTCCAACTGCTGGCGCTTTTCAATGATCATAGCTATATCACTGGCAACCGCCAAATAACGCTTTGGTCTGCCTTGATCATCATAAACCGTTGATATACTGGTCATCTGTGTTGTGATGTGACCTAATTTATGACGATTAATTAACTCACCTCGCCAATGACCCTGTTTAAATATTTGCTGCCACATTTGGGCATAAAATTCTTTATCGTGCAGCCCCGAGTTAAGCAAACGCACATGCAGGCCAATAACTTGATCTTTTTCATAACCCGTCACCTCAAAAAAACGCTCATTACAATCTAAGATAATTCCATTAAGATCGGTACAGTAAATCATTTCAATCGTTGAGTTGAAAAAATCCGTTGCAGCTTTTGAGTTTCTAATATCGGTCACATCAGTACAGGTACCAATATAGCCTTCAAATGTACCCTCTGCTGTAAATTGGGGCACACCACGACCATCTATCCAACGATACTCGCCATCATAGCGTTGTAAACGATACTCTAGCCGAAAATCACTACGCTGATCAAAGGCCTCATAATAGGTTTTTAGTGCCAACTTGAGGTCAGCAGGATGAACACCTTGCATCCATCCTAAGCCTTGCTCGTCCTGTAACCTTCGCCCTCTAAAAGCTAGCCAGCCCATGTTGAACCAATAACGATTATTGTAAATATCAGCTTGCCAAATCAAGGTGGGAGCAGCATTTGAAAGCTCACGAAAACGCTTTTCAGACTGGGCTATAGCATCTAATTGCAATTTTTTCTGGGTAACATCACGTTGGATGCCCACAAATTGCGTCAATTGATTTTTCCTATCAAAGATTGGACTGATGGTTAACTCATTCCAAAAGGCTTTGCCCGCTTTTGTATAATTTAATATTTCACCTTTGAAAGATTTCGCTTCATTTAGCGTACTTCTAATCAGTTCAATTTGTACTGGATCTGTGTCAGGACCTTGTAAAAAGGCTAGAGTTTTACCCAAAACTTCCTGCTGACTATAGCCCGTAGTCATCTCAAAATCATTATTAACGAAGGTAACTCGTCTTTGAGGGTCTGTAATAATAATGGTATCGGGTATTAAATTAACGATATATTCATGCGAATGCTGAAAGTCAACAAGTTGGTTTTGTAACAGAACCGATTGTTGAAAATCGGCTATTGATTTATTGAATAAACCTGCAAGTTTAACTTCATCTTCTGTCCAGGGTTCAGAAATGCCCTGCCACGTTTGTGCCCACGTTTCAAAAGAGTTACGCGGTGATAATTGATAATGACCCTCTGCCGTTTGCGAGAGTCCTTGTACATAAGAACCGGCCCAATTGACTGTTTTTAGCTTTTCTGCGCGTAACCATATAATGCAATCTTGTTGCATGTTCTTCGGGCAAATAGCTAATAAACCTGACACTTTATCCTGATAAGCTTCGGCTAATTCAAATTCACTTGAAAGCTGATTACACACAAAATGACCCGTAGGGGCATGATCATTAAGCCAAGCTAATAAAGCAACGATGTCAGCGTCTTGAAGAATGATGCCCTCCATAAATAACTCGCCATTAACGACCACTATAATCCCTGTGGACTCAATAACCGACATCAGTTTTAGCAGTACCTCAGTAGAAACCTTATTAATTTTCTTGCTAAAGAGACTCACAACCAAGGCATTAAAATCGATGTATTTATTCGCATAGCCCTGTTGTTCAGTCAACTCATACATCTCAAGCTTACTAGCCACCATTTTGCTGATTAAGTGCGCTGAATGGCGCATAAGTACAGGGATTCTTTTCGGGGTCAAATGATGGCAGGCAATTATGCCCCATAAGTTGCCATTTTTTAGCAAAGAAATGGTCATAGTCGCCGATGTACCCATATTGCGTAAATAGGTCAGGTGTATTGCAGATAAACTACGCAAAGAAGAGAATGTCAAATCCAATGGCTGTTGGGACAGAGGATTATATGCAGGTACAAAGGCAACAGAATCGGCATCAACGTCAGTCAATACACGCACTTTATTTTTTGTGTAAAGCGCTCTGGCTTGAGGAGGAATATCACTAGCAGGAAAATGTAAACCTAAAAAATCGGGGGCAACTTCGCAACGGCTTTGTGCGATGACTTGGCCATCCCAGCTTTCATCAAAGCGATAAACCATGACATTATCATAGCCCATAACTAATCGAACAATATTAGCCGCTTTATCTAAATACTGATGTAAGTGCGTTTCGCTTTCAGCCTCTTCTAATAGTTTTTGTATTTCTAAAAAGAGCTCTGTTATATCATCAGGTTTATCGATATTAGCATCATCGGACAATTCTACTACGGGAAAACCGTCCGAAATAAAGACATGCGCATCAAGTTTATGACTGTAGAGAGAAGTTAGATCAATAACACCAATAGCGTAATTTGACGCTGAATGATGCGCTTTGGTAATGAGTTGAGCTACTTTCTTCGTAGCCTCATCACCCAACACAGAGGACAAGGATTTATTTAAAACCTGATCGATACTAAGGTTTAGCAAAGTGGCTATGTTTTCACTGACCTGAATAATTTCAAAGTCAGCCTCAGGGTTTAAAACCAGCGCAACGCCATGCGCTTGGATAAAGCCTAATTGATGAATAGGTTCAGCAGCACAAACCTCTAAGGCTTTTTCTAAAGCTAATTCGATTTCAGGAGTCATGTATTACCCTTAGAATAGAGGTAAGAAGATTAGGCTTGCTTGCTTGCTTGCTTGCTTGCTTGCTTGCTTGCTTGCTTGCTTGCT
>QVQD01000114.1 GCA_003584875.1 Methylococcales bacterium | reverse complement strand
GGCCTACAATGCTGCTCTTATTCAATAACTATTGTCTTGAAACACGACCCTAGCGCACGATAACATTATGGTGAAGATCGTAGGGGCGTATTGCATACGCCCTTATAAAATAAGCTCTATAACATTGGACTTTCGATGTTGGGCGTATGCAATACGCCCCTACTACAAAACATTGCTCCACCAATTAAGCATTGCTCCACCAATAAAACATTGTTCCACATAGAGCCACAATAAAAAGGCATAAAAGGCCTCTATTCTTTGTAATACACTAATTTTTAAGTATTAAAATGTAATGTGGCGTACTTAAAGCTGTGCTGATCGGTTTTGTTTGGAAAAGTGCTTAACAGTAAAGTATTTGTGTAAAATATTGTTTTTAAAATAATTATTAGGGTCCATTAAGAGGCCAATATCATTACCTCATTAGGGAGTTAATGATAAGGAGAGAAGTAATGCGTGATGATAGAGTTTATATGCGAGATCAAGCGACCCACCAAGTCGAAGAGATTATGAATTTTTATAAAAATAAACCTACTAAGTCTTTATATAATGGCTTAGCTTCTTTATTCTTTAATTTCATCAACATAAAGCGTCGCCGCGATAACAGCGGCTGGAGCAATGATAATGTTGATGATCGGTATTGATAAACCTAATGCCGCAATTCCCCCAAAGCTTAATGCGCCCCAGCGTATGCTTTTAATAAGTTGTTTTTGTTCGATGAATAATATCCCTGCGTTTTCTAAAGGATAAGCCATATATTCTAAGCTCATACTCCAAGCACTGAATAACGCCCATAAAAAAGGTGCGAAGACATTGAGGCCAGGAATAATAGAGAGTATCAGTAACGGAATCGCTAAGCGCAGGATATAGCCGACGCGTTTAGTTTCCGCCAACAATACCTTAGTAAAAGGTTGTTCAATAACAGCGATAGCCTCTGGTTTGATCAGTGCTAAGGTTTTAGCGGCTAATTTGCCATAAAAAGGTGAAGCTAGAAGATTAGCTAATACTGTAAAGCTGAAAAAGCCAACAATAAAAAAGCTCACAAAAAATAATGGCCATAATAACCAATGTAACCAGTGTAGCCAACTCGGAATAAAGACATTAATTAAGCTATCGATATAATAATAACTCAAGGTTAAGGCGGCGCTGTATAAAACAATATTGATCAAAATCGGGATCAATATAAAGTTGCGTAAGTCTTTACTGCCTAATAAAGCGATACCTTTAAATAAATAATTGGCTGCGATTATGGGGTTGTTGCCTTTGTTAGAGAATTTCATTTTTTAACCTTGTAGACATAGTAGAGTTAGGTTCATAACCACGTCACTTTTTGTGACAATAGTCGTCTTTCGATCAGCGCCGACTATTATCTATATTATCGTAGCAAAGGTCATTTCTTATTGCTAGAACGCTCTGTGCATAGGCATCTACACAAAGTTTCAACAAAGATCTGTAAAGTTGATAAGTGCTATAGGCTGTGAAAGTATTCATTAGTTATGAATGTTCTTTAATACCTCAGTAATTGCCCACAGTTTTAAGGATTAGAAAAAATATTTTGGCTTTAGGGGCGACAAATTCGCCACGTTAAATATTGATCTAACCGACATCGGCATTCAAATTATCAACATTAATGCTAAAATTATCAGATTAACCCTTTTAAACTTTATGAGTATTTTATGACCGCTCCAGAAGCTCTATTCGAATCAGCATTAACCTCTTTAAAACTTCGTGCTCGCGGTAAAGTTCGTGATATTTACGATATCGATGAAAAGCATATGCTCATTGTAACTACCGATAGACTTTCTGCCTTTGATGTTATTTTGCCTGACCCTATTCCTGGTAAAGGTCGTGTTTTAACACGTATTTCTAATTTTTGGTTTGATAAATTAAAGGCAATTATGCCTAATCATTTGTCTGATATTACCTTGGAACAAGTCGTGCCTGATGCTGCGGAACGCGCTCAGATAGAAGGTCGAGCTATTGTTGTTAAACTTTTGAAGCCGTTGCCAGTTGAAGCCATTGTGCGGGGTTACTTAATTGGTTCAGGTTGGAAAGATTATCAAAAAACGGGTGAAATTTGCGGCATTAAACTACCCGCTGGTTTACAACAAGCCCAGCAATTGCCTGAAGCGATCTATACGCCATCAACTAAAGCGGCCGTTGATCAACATGATGAGAACGTAAGCTTTGAGCAAACGGTTAGTCTATTAGGTCAAGATTTAGCCGAGCAAGTTCGTGATGCTAGTTTGAAGTTGTATAATATAGCCGCCGAATATGCCAAAGAGAGAGGCATTATTATTGCTGATACTAAATTTGAATTCGGTATCGATGAAAACGGTATTTTGTGTCTGATTGATGAAGCTTTAACCCCTGATTCCTCAAGATTTTGGCCTGCGGACCAGTATCAAGTAGGCATTAGTCCACCTAGTTTTGATAAGCAATACATACGTGATTACTTAGAGACTTTAGATTGGGACAAAACTGCCCCAGGCCCCGTTTTACCCAGCGAAGTTGCTTTGTTTTGTTCAGAAAAATACCGAGAAGCAGAGCTAAAGTTGACTAAAGATTAAGCTAGTTTTTATTGAGTCGTATCATTTTGGGTGAACTCAAATTATAAAATAAGATTTGCAGACATAAGAAGGTCTATCACTTGCAAAAGAGGAGTTTAACTTTATTTAGCATTCTATGTTCTAGTCGCTTATCGTAATCTGACCATGGAGTGTTTCGACGTTTTTTTTAAGCAAGTAGCAAGTCCACCTATATTTTGTCTGCAAGGACTATGAGTTGATTGTAATTCTCAATACATGAATATTGCATGTAAGGTTTCTATTCTCAATTACGTGATATTTTTTAGTATTCTGGGGATCAGTAATGCAAATTTGGGTTGATGCCGACGCCTGTCCAAAAGCAATAAAAGATATTTTGTTTCGGGCAGCAGAGCGTTTGAAAATAACCACGACTTTAATTGCCAATCACACGTTACAAATTCCTCCATCGCGCTACATCCAGTTTTTGCAAGTAAGATCAGGGTTCGATGTGGCTGATAATGAGATTGTTAAAAGACTCAATGTTGGAGATTTAGTGATTACTAGCGATATTCCCTTAGCTTATGAAGTGCTCTGTGGAAGCGGTCATGCCATCAATCCACGCGGCGAGCTTTATACACAAGACAATATCAAGGATCGTTTAAATATGCGCGACTTTATGGATACCTTGCGTTCTAGCGGCATTGATACTGGCGGACCCTCTGCATTAAGTTCACGCGACATACAAGCCTTCGCAAATCAATTGGATAAATTTTTAGTTAAGCACAGGTAGACAAAATAGAAAGTAATTGTCTCTGCATCACAATCGGCCTCTAAGTTACGATCGACATCTACTTATAGTTTTGTAAGGCAGATAAGCGCCAGAGACTGTGAAAGTATTTTTTTGTCTCCTCTTTAGCAAAAAAGGGTTAGCGGAGATTGGGGTTATTGAAAATAAGCAATAAATATCAGTAATCTACGATGCGACTCCCCTCAGTCCCATAGGCGCCAACTTAAGGCAGGGCAGTGTGCAAGGCTTAACCTTATAATGTATCGTCTTAAGTTGTTAGTCTGATTTTTGGCATATTGACCTGATTTTGTGTAGATACCTATGCCTTTGTTGCATAGGTATCTACATAAGTTTCTTATCAGCGTGGAAACGATAAAAAACAGCGTAGGGGCGTATTGCATACGCCCAACATCGAAAGTTCAATGTTATAGAGCTTATTTTAAAAGGGCGTATGCAATACGCCCCTACGTTCTTCACCACAATGTTATCGTTCGCGCGTGGGAATGCTAACAATTATTTGTGTTGATACCTATGCCTTTGTTGAGGGGGTAGGTGTTTGATAAGCGTATATTCCCCAGTAGTTTGATGATAGCTGGTAAGCTGTTAGAATCATATTTCTTTAAATTTAAATTAAAATTTTTGTGAATCCTAAACCTAAGTTGCTATCCGAAATAAAGACTGAAGAATATCGGTGGATTGCTGAAGCTGCGTATTACAAAGCTTTAGCCAGAAGCTTTGCAACTGGACACGATCAGGAAGACTGGCTTGAAGCACGCAAAGACTACGAGCAAAAAATACTGTCGAAACAGCACAGAAATGGACTAGTATCGTTAGTGTCCGATAGAATTAGTGTATAAAATTGCTTTGTGAAACAGGGTGTTCAAATACTAGATAAATTGAATCGAAAGATTTGTTGAAATTGTTATTGTAGATCAAATTCGCTTTGCTGATCTTTATAGCACGGTTAAATGCTCAGCACTTTCCGTATGCACTAAGTCACCACTACGTTGTAACACAAAATATCCGCGTTTTAAGGCTTCTTTTTTGGCGTCATCATTAATATAGAATGAGGCAATAGCTCCGTATTGTTTAAAGTTTTGGTAGATGGGAAACAGCTTTTTAAAGTTCTGCATCTTTCTGTCTAGCTTATCCAGATCGTTTTTATGGGCTTTATATTTAACTTCAATAATGCCAACGGCATTACCGTTAGTCATAATAATGTCGTATTCTTCTTCGGTATTGCCACGACGCTTATGTCCGTTTTTTTCAATGTCCTCAAAATGAATGCTGCCCAAATGAGAGTCATTGGCTAAGCTATTAAAGAAAAATTCTTCGGCTACATTACCTTGATTATTGACTACATTGCCTAGCGTAATACCTATACGCTCTAACTTTTCGTCGGTACGCTTCATTTGTTCATCAGTTGCACGTTGCGCTTCATGTAAATTTTTACTATCTACAGCAAGACTAGCTACCAGCGCTATTAATTCATCATCAGACATGTTCTTCAA
>QVQD01000076.1 GCA_003584875.1 Methylococcales bacterium | reverse complement strand
TTGCTTTTAGGAGTCAAAACTCATGAGTTTTGCTTAAAAAGAGAAAGCGTCGTAGGTCGGGTTAGCGATAGCGTAACCCGACCAAAAATAAAGCTTTGCTTATAATTCAAATTCAGAAGGCTGTAATCCGAGTTCTCTAGTAATTTTACTGGCTATGTTTTTTTCTTGAGCGTCAAAATTACCATCAGAAGCTGCGATAGCGATAATCATTCTAACGAGTAATCGAGCTGCTTCGTTATTAGACTTCATTTTACCGATGGCTTGATAAGCTTTAGCTTCGCCTATGTCTTTATCAAATTCTAATTGACCAACAAACTCCTGAAAGGCTTTAATCACATCACTAGTGGTAAAGACCGATAAGGCATCATTGCTTTCAATGAATTTAATCATTTTTTGTTTTTCTTCAGAAGTAATACTGCCATCAGCCATGGCAATCAATGCTGAACCCGCCATAGCGGCATTAAGAAAATCTTTGTTTTTAAATTTTAAAGCTTCTGTTTTTAATTCATTGGCTTTAGTTTTTAGTTGGCTTAAAAAGCTATCAAAACTCATATTGTGCTCCTAGTTATAGTGGGTAACGGTTATGGTGAGGATATTAGAACATTAAAGTTAAAGTTCTAGGCATTCTTTTAGCGGCACTTGATCATTTAGACCATAACAATGCTCTCGATTTAGTATGTTTTCTGCCCATTGCTGATGGGTAGCTACTTCACACATGGCTTCGTGCATTTTAAAAACGGCGGGTGCTGTTTGCTCACATAAGGCGTGAGCCATTTCATAGTCTTCGAAATCAACGGCAAAAGCTGATTCTATTAATGGCACTTGTGTTGGATGTATAGCTGTTTTACCAATTAGACCATGAGCTAAATCCAAGGCTATTTCTTTTTGTAAAGTGACAGTGTCATTTAAGTATTCAAAGACGGGTGCCGATAATGCAAAGCCATAAGGTTTATAAATAGTGGCTAGCTGGGAAATAACATGACCTAGCGGCGTTTCATACAGTGTGAATGATCTGGCTCTGCGTAGACCTAAAAGATTCATTAAATCATTGCCGCCAATTCTTAAGGTTATGATGCGATTTGCTATTTCTTCTTGTACTAAGGCTTGCCTTAATTCAGTCATGGCGCAACTATCAAACACATCTCGTGTTTCTAGGGTAGGCATCACTTTAAAAGGTGTGTCTTTTAATTGATCAAAATAAGCATGGAATACGCTTTCGTTAAATTTTGGTAATACAAAGCCATCTATTTTTTCTATATCGGGTAAGTCTAACAAACGCGCTAAAATCTCAGGATTTCTAGCACGAATAAAACGATAACGATGGCTTGATTCCTTAAAGCCTTGCAAGCATAAACCTAGATGTCGAAGGCAGCTATCGACATCAATGTTTGATACAGCATCTTCAGTACAAAATATCATAGAGCGTAGCATCGGATATTTGTCGCCATTGGCAATTTCTATAATATCACGGCGATTTCCTGGCATATAAAGCGGAGCGCCGAGTTGCCAAGGTGAAAATGATTTTAAGATTGTATTCATAAGTTAAGCTCTTTGATTAAGGCAACGGCACGATACGGTAAGTCTTCTAAAACGATAATAGGCGTGGCTTTAGCTTGCGCTAGCCAACGCAAGTGTAAGGATGCTTCGCAATTTAAATCTTGTAGTAATAATAATTGTGTCTCACGGCGTAACAGTGCCCGAGTTGCTTCACCTATGCCGGGTTTAATGTAATTAGGGCGGCTAATATTATAGTGTTGACTAACCCAATCTAAAAATTGCTGAGATTGGTTTTGTAGATCGAGTCGAGACTTAACTTGGGCTACTAATTTGTCTTTTAAGCTTGGCCACAAACTATTAACCTTGGTAAGCAGTGTATCAATAAAATATGACGATAAGTCGTGTTCACTAAATCGATCATAATAAACGCAGCCATGAAAGTCGGTGCTGTTGGCTGCTAGATCAGGGTCATAAAATGAACGACTGACTAAACCCGATATGGTTGCATTCAAAATAGCAGAAGGAATTAAATAATCTTCTGAAGAAGGTGCGACCGTCGCCCAGCCCGATAAATCCGTTAATACATAGAGTTCAGATGGAATAGTAATGCCGTCACTGATTGCAAAGGCTTCTAGGCTGGCTTTTAATTGTCTTGAAATGACACCTTTACCCGTCCAGCCATCCACAAACACTAAAGATTCGGGTGAGTGCTTTTGTAGAATGTAACGGAGCGCATTTGCATCGATTCCGACATCTCGTAAGATGGAAATAGAGTAATGTTCAGCCTGAATATTGAAATGGCGCTTTAATATATGTTTAAGCAATACGCCTACTGGTGTTCCTGCACGCGCTAAGGAGACCAACGTGATGCCTTGGGGACGTGTTGTAATAATGCTTTGAGCTAATAACAACAGATGTTCTGCCATTGTGGCCTGATTCAATTCCAGTGCTCTATAAAACAACGGTAAATAATCATCTGCCGGCAGTGCTTCATGGCTGAGCATTTGGGAATAATGTTTTTTCCCCGATTGAATGAGCGCTTCTTTGATATGTACCGGTGTGTCGGGTAAAGACATCGGCTGCAATAAAAACTGTACATCATTTAAGGTATAGCTACCTGTGAATGGAAGGGTCTCAGTCATTTTGAACTAGCCAAGGTATTAAATAATTGAGTGTTTTTGGGAATGAGTGCGTAATCACATAGGCTCATAAAAGGGGCATCAGTATGGCTGTCGCCAGCACCAAAAGTTAATAGCTCAGGGTGTTGTTGTTTGTATTGAGCCATTAAATAACTCACTGCGCTTTCTTTGTTGATGATTTTTGGTAATACCGCCAAGTTGTTGCCATTTAAGTGCCAATATAAACTGCCATCTTGTATGTGTGGGTGCAACTTAATAATATTGTTTAATAACGGTGTTAAGGCGATTTCTGTCGCTTCAACGTGCTTAATGACTCCGTACCAAGTTATATCGAAGTCTTCTATTAATTTGGTTTTGTAACCGCTATCTTGTTGGCAATAAGTGATGATAGCTTGCCATAGCTCCAAAAGTTTTTCGTGATAAACCGGTAAATTTTGTTTCATGTTGGTCATCCAGACCTGATCTATTTCACGTTGTTTAGTTAATATAACCGCACCATGATTTAAAACAACTTCTTCTTGAAAGGGTAGGCTGACGCGATCAAAGGCAAGGCTGTCTCGGCCAGTGACTGCAACAATTTTGAAACCTTGCGCAAGCCAGTGCCATAACCATTGTTGTTTCTGCGTCGCATAGGAATTACCTGTGCCATCAGCTAAGCTAGCCCTGACTTGAAGATGGGGGTCGTCTGCGCCTAATGGACATTTTCTTAAGGTTTGAAATAAGGTGTCATCAAGGTCTAAAAAAATGTAACTTTGCATGGTTGTCGTCTTGGGGTTGAAGTTCAAATCTAGCACTAATGGCATGCCAAGCGTGTAAGCGTTCGATAAGAGCCGGTAGTAGTGGCGTTTCGTGGCAAAGTATAATGTCTCGGTAATGTTCTGGATTGAGGTTATAAATAAAATTAGTTATGTTGTCTTGGTAGTTGTCTTCAAATTGACAGGCTATGGCAATATCATTACCCACATGAATAGGTGAGCGTGTAGTGCTTTGTACTTTAACGTTAAATCCCGCGTTCTCAAGACTACGTCCCAGTAAATAAGCAGGGGCATTGCATTCGCCAGTCCCTAAAACCAAGAGTGGGCGTGGGTCATTAGACTCTTTGCTCAAACCACCCTGGTATAAGTCCTCTAAGACATTAACGTCTAAATGAATAGGGGAGGCAATGCCTAAACGCCCCGGCCAAGCTAATAAATGTAGCTTACATTCGCTGTTGCCCGAAACATTAACGGTTATGTTATCAAGAGCGTTATTGGCACAATCTTCAAAGTGTAATAAGCCTTGTCGAAAACAGAGCCATTCTACTGCCACTCCAGCTTGCGCTTCTAAGGCAGAACGATCATCGGGATGGGCAAAATTCACCAAACTCACGATAAATACTTTTTTTAATTGAGTATTCACTGCTTGATAAGCTTTGATCAGTCGTAAAAAAGTTTTACCCGTACTGATTTCATCGTCGATCAAGACCAGAGTTTCTGCATTTAAAAACTGCTTTCGATAATCTGGTTGCACAGGATAATACAGAAAGAAGTCAGTAGCATGACTATGTGCTTCTTCAAACTCTAAACGTTCAAGGCCGTCCAAATGATAACGGGTAGTTTGTAAAAATAAGGCCTTAGTCATGTTTTCTTGGTAAGCAGCCTCGAAGACACCATAACCCAGTCCTGTAGCAGTTTCTGCCATGCCTATCCATAGCGAACTTTTGCCGATACCTGCCTTAAGTACCTCTCGTGCTAAGGCTCGGTAAGACCAGCTCATCAGTTTAGGTGACACAGGATAGTGTTTGCCCAGCACTTTACTGACCAATAAAAACTTACGCTTACTACTGACGCGGGCTGCAAAGCCTAGTAGTCGCTTTAGTGGTATCCGACCAGGTTCTACTTCTAAGCGCAATGTGCCGGTATCTAATTCGATAGTGACGGTTTTCTTCATGATTTATTTGAATGGCAAGATTTAACTGCGTTTTAGGTAGATCGGCTTAGCGATAGCATAAGCCGAGAGACTTCGACATTGTCGGGTTACGCTATCGCTAACCTAACCTGTAACTTTCTTATTTTAAGCAAAACTCATGAGTTTTGACTCCTAAAAACAAGCAACACATTGTGCTTTAACGGTTATATCGCTCAATGTTGGAGTCAAAACTCACGAGTTTTGCCTAGGGCAGCGATAGCGTAAGCCGAGAGACTTCGACATTGTCGGGTTACGCTATCGCTAACCCGACCTACGATGCTTTCGCTTTTTAAGCAAAACTCATGAGTTTTGACTCCTAAAAGCAAGCAACACATTGTGCTTTAA
>QVQD01000189.1 GCA_003584875.1 Methylococcales bacterium | reverse complement strand
ATCATGACTAACGGCGATGCCATTGGCATTGTAGAAGTCAAATACAAAGCTCATGAAAACGATTTGGATAAACTTGATCGTAAAATGCATAACTTTAAAAAACTGTTTCCTATTTACCAAAATTTCAAACAATACGGTGCGATCGCCTCATTCCATATTAATGATAAAGCTAAAAGAGAAGCCTTGAAACGCGGTTATTTTGTGTTACAACGCAGCGGTGATTTAGTCCATACCGAAAGCAGTGATAATTTGACGGTGTTATAAGAGCATAAGGTGAAATAACTTAGCGAATTTATCGAATGCTTTGTGATTTCTAAATAGTTACATACGGCAACCACTCAAATACATTACAACCTTACAAATCACTACCCATTCATTAAGGACCTCTGCATAAATTTTTCCTATGTTAGAATGCTCTACATTAATGATAAGGACAAGAACATGACTGATAATGAGTTAAAAGCACTAGTGGCAAGCCTTGCGTAGATAGCAAGAACCTGCATGCTGCGCAGATCCCTAAGTCATAGGGAGGTTTCGCGATAGCAAACCGCCGCATACACGCAATATCAAAAATAATCGTACAAAAAACTCACAGAGAAAAATCTAGTTGGGAGTTAGTTTTTTAGCAACGCTTCAGTAGCCGAGTAGGTTGGGCTAAAGGCTGTATCGTTAACCCAACACTCCACATGAAATAGTTTCAAGTTATTTTAAATCACACTTATTGGTCAGAGTTATAGAACGATTTTTATAAGGGCGTATGCAATACGCCCCTACGGGTCATCAGCACATTTATTTGATTATATAATCATGAAAACAGATACTCTGTTTTACCGTTTGTTTCAGCGTGAGCCTAGATTAGCTCTGGAGTTATTAGGCTTAGACTATGCTAGTGACAGCTATCGATTTAGTTCAGAAGAAATAAAACAAACAGCCTTTCGAATCGATGGCTTATTTACACCACTCACTACTGACCCAGAACAGCCGCTGATTTTTGTCGAAGTGCAATATCAGGCTGACATTGATTTCTATGGTCGATTATTTAGCGAGATCACGCTTTATCTGCATTTAAATAAGCCCAAACGAAATTGGTTGGCATTAGTCATCTACCCTAATCGTAGTGTAGAAAAGACCGCCAGCATTGAGTTTTTACCTTTTCTAAACTTGCCTCAGTTACATCGCATCTATTTAGAAGATTATCAAAACCGCTCCAATCTATCACCAACGCTAGAGTATATTCGCTTGATTGTCAGTGATAAACAACAGACAATAACGCAAGCAAAAGCGCTAGCAGATCGACTTGATAAAATTGATTTAGAGGGTTTAGATTTTATTGAAACTATTTTAGTTTATAAATTACCGCACTTAAGCCGCGAGGAGATTAAAAAGATGTTATCTGTATATGAAGTCGAATTAAAACAAACCCGTTTTTATCAAGAAGTTTCTGCAGAAGGTCGCGAAGAAGGTAGACAACAAGGTAAGCAAGAAGGGCTAAAAGCAGGCAAGCAAGAGGAATGTATTTTATTACTATGTCGCTTACTAAGACGTAAGTTCGGCCTACAGCCTCAGCTTGAAAATAATATACAAGCTTTAATTAATTTGCCTTTAGAAAAACTAGAAGACTTAGCCGATGCTTTATTCGATTTTAATGATATTACTGACTTAGAAAATTGGCTAGCTGATCATTGTTAGTTTAAACGACTTCATGATGCACACCAGTCATGTAGGGCGGGCAGTGCTGTTTGTACCTAAATGGTGGGTAGAAAAAAAGCTGCCCTCCCTCCCCTAATTAACTACTTATCTAGGCACACAATAGAATATGATTTATGAATGTCACGACTGTGATATAGTAAGCCCTTGATCATCTTAAGTTTAATGCCATGAAATTTCTTGATATTAAAACAGACTTTGCTTTTAAAAAAGTCTTTGCTAGTGACGACTCCAAAGATTTGCTGTTGAGTTTTTTAAACTCTGTAATAGAGTTTGACAAACATCAGACCATCATTGATTTAACCATTGTTGATCCTTATAACATCCCTTTGCTCAAAGGCATGAAAGATACCTTTGTAGATGTTAAAGCAGAACTCAGTGATAACACTCAGGTCATCATTGAAATGCAAGTATTGAATCATGAAGGTTTCGAAAAAAGAGTCCTCTACAATGCCGCTAAAAATTACTCATTACAGTTAAAAAAAGGCGATGCATACCATCTACTTAATCCCGTTATTGCCTTAACAATTACTGACTTTACCTTATTTAAAAATACTGATGAGCTTATTAACCGTTTTAAATTGCTAGAAAAAAAACACTTTATTGAATATAGCGATGATATTGAACTGATCTTTATTGAACTACCCAAATTTAATAAAACTGAGCAAGACCTTTCTAGCATACAAGATAAATGGCTGTATTTTATCAAAAATGCGGGCAACTTAGATTACCTTCCTACCAATCTTAATCAAGAACTAGAAAAAGCCTTTAATATCGCAAATGAAGCTAATCTTAGTGCCGAAGAACTTGAACTTCAGCACAAAAAGAAAGACTGGATATATATTCAAAAAAGCTCAATTGAATATGCTACCAAAACAGGCCTAGCTCAAGGCTTAGAACAAGGATTGGAGATGGGATTAGAAAAAGGTCTAAAAAAAGGGCTAGATGAAGGTTTGCAACAAGGCGAATGGCAAGAAAAATTGAAGGTAATTGAAAATGCTGAGCGAATTGGCTTACCCATGCAAATTATTATTGATTTAACAGGCCTTGATGAAGAAAAAATCAGATCATTACTACCCAAAAATAACGCTTAGTTACCTAGGATGAGCACATGCTGTTTGTGTGGCCATTATGGTGGGCAGAAAACAGCTACGCACACTACTTAACTAAGCAGTTAATTATAATCTGTTAGTCGTAATCCGTAATTCGTAAGTCGTAGGGTGGTTTCGTGACAGCAAACCGCCGCATACACGCAATATCAAAAATAATCGAACAAAAAAAACTCACAGAGAAAAATATAATCCGTAAGTCGTAGGGTGGTTTCGCGATAGCAAACCGCCGCACACACGCAATATCAAAAATAATCGAACAAAAAACTCATGGAGAAGACTATCAAAACCGATCTGATCTATGGCCAACGCTAGAGTTTAAGGGTTATCTTTGAAAGAAATACGATGATATGTTTCTAACTTTAGCTATGTATTGACACTTGGGTTCTTCCAAAGGTTTCGGTCGGGATTACAAACCCCGACTGGCATTGTTTGTTCTGTAGGGGCGACAGATTCGCCCAGTACATTATTATGATTTTACGTGGCGAATCTGTCGCCCCTACAATTGTAACTAACTCAGACCGAAACGCTTAGGTGTTTGAATAACTTTGAAACGTAAGTAACGGGGTTATAAACCCCGTCATGCTTTGGTAGAATTCATTCGCCCAATAATCCGAGGCCCCAGGATACAGGGCGAATAAATTCGCCCCTACATTATGATTTCCGCAATTTATATAAATCCCTAAGTCGTAGGGTGGTTTCGCGACAGCAAACCGCCGCATACACGCAATATCAAAAATAATCGAACAAAAAACTCATGGAGAAGACTATCAAAACCGATCTAATCTATCGCCAACGCTAGAGTTTAAGGGTTATCTTTGAAAGAAATACGATGATATGTTTCTAACTTTAGTTATGAAGTGACACTTGGGTTCTTCCAAAGGTTTCGGTCGGGGTTACAAACCCCGACCGGCATTGTTTGTTCTGTAGGGGCGACAGATTCGCCCAGTACATTAGCTTGATTTTACGTGGCGAATCTGTCGCCCCTACAATTGTAACTAACTCCGACCGAAACGTTTAGGTGTTTGAATAACTTTGAAACGTAAGTAACGGGGTTATAAACCCCGTCATGCTTTAGTAGAATTCATTCGCCCAATAATCCGAGGCCCCAAGATACAGGGCGAATAAATTCGCCCCTACATTATGATTTCCGCAATTTATATAAATCCGTAAGTCGTAGGGTGGTTCGCGATAGCAAACCACCGCGAACACGCAATATCAAAAATAATCGAACAAAAAAACTCACGGAGAAGGCTATCAAAACCAATCTGATCTATCGCCAACGCTAGAGTGTCAGACGACAACCTCCTCACACCCTAAACTGCCGATTAATTATCACTAAATGGATTAGTTATTTTTAAAGTATTCTGAATGATTTTGCCATGCTGCATATCTTCTGTATAAAGAACCTGGCATTGATTGACCAAAGCCGCTGAAACTATAATGGAATCATAATACGAGAACTGGTGTTTAATTCTAAGTTCTGAAGCTACAATAAATATTTCTTGCGTGAAATTAATAACAGAATAACGCTCATAACAGCTTTCTATAAAAGAGGTTATTTCATTTTCTAGGAACTGAAGTTTCTTAAGTAAATTATTACTGACTTCGTTTATTACCTGCACAGAAATTATTGATGTGTCGCTTAGAATTATATTTTTCGCAATAACTTGTTTAGCAAGCATTTTGTCGCTAAAGGCATAAAGAAAAATATTTGAGTCAATAAAAAACTTATCGCTCATTAGCCTGTTCTCTGCTAAGAAAACTAGTTGATGGATCTATGTGTCTTGGGTTGGTAGAAAATGTCTCAATGAAATCAGCTTGTTTCAAGTTCATAACAACATCAGTATCTTCGACCATAATAATAACTTTTGCTTTTTTACTACTATAAATCTTGTAAAATGATTTAGGTATCTTAACTATTCCATTATCAATATTAGCTTCAAACTCAATTGCATACATAGTTATACCTTAATTTTGATTGTCTAGAGTGAGTTCAAAACATTATAAAGCACTATATCATCATACATAAATTATTTGTACCCTAGGGAGTGAGGCGATAGTTATGTAGGGGAGGCAGGCTTAATTAACTGAATATAATTAAGCAAAATAAGTCCGTAAGTCGTAGGGTGGTTTCGCGACAGCAAACC
>QVQD01000235.1 GCA_003584875.1 Methylococcales bacterium | reverse complement strand
GTAGGCCAATGGGATGGACCCCTCCCACCTATCGGCATCATTGTGCCAAACTGATATTATAAGCTTATCAGCAAACAGAGGAGGAGTCCGACATGAATATTAAACGAATAGGTATAGATTTAGCAAAACAAGTATTTCAAGTACATGGTGTAGATGGTCAAGAAAAAGCGGTATTACGTCTAAAGCTACCACGAGCAAAAATGCTAACGTATTTTCAAAAATTGGCGCCTTGCCTGATTGGTATGGAAGCGTGCGGTAGTGCACATTATTGGGCAAGAGAGTTAGAGAAAATGGGGCATACCGTCAAGCTGATGGCACCCCAATTTGTAAAGCCGTATGTTAAAAGCAATAAAAACGATGCGAATGATGCTGAGGCAATTTGCGAAGCAGTGGCAAGACCTACTATGCGTTTTGTTGCTATTAAAACCATCGAGCAGCAAGACATTCAGGCCGTTCATCGTATACGCAGTGAGCTCGTGCAGCAGCGTACGGCGAAAGGGAATCAGATCAGGGGTTTGCTCAGTGAATACGGGCTTGTTATGGGGCAGCGTATCGAGGTACTTCGTAAAGCTTTACCCCTATTACTAGAAGATGCTGAAAATGGTTTAACGATTGATTTTAGAACACTTCTTGAAGGCTTACAGCAAGATCTCATTACCTTGGATGAACGTGTTGATGAAATGGATAAGAAAATAAGGCTATTGGCCAGCAGCAATGAAGATGCCAAACGCTTACAACAAATCCCTGGTATTGGCCCAATTACAGCCACAGCGTTGATTTGCGCTATCGGTGATGGTAAGCAATTTAAACGAGGCAGGGATCTGGCAGCATGGTTAGGTCTTACACCAAGGCAGCACAGTAGCGGTGGCAAAGACCGCTTATTAGGCATCAGCAAGCGAGGTGATGCCTATTTACGCACACTGCTCATTCATGGTGCCCGATCTGTATTACGAGTTGCAGGGAACAAAGAGGATCCACGTAGTCGCTGGATACAAAGCTTATGTGGCAGGCGTAATAAGAATATTGCGGCTGTCGCCCTGGCTAACAAAAATGCGCGGATAGTTTGGGCGTTGTTAACTAAGAAAACCGATTTCCTGCCGGAGGCAAAACCTGCTTGAGCTAGAAGGCAAGCCTTCTAACTCAAGCAGGTTTGAGAAAGGAATCGTCTACCCACGATTGTGTAGCATAAATAGCTGATGGAAAACAGGTCGAACCGGCGTTTGCAAAACCTTGCTATTCCGTTGTGCCTTGAGCACGATAGGCCGATTAGGAACAAACGCGCGAATAGCCCATTATGGCCAGAGCAATTGCGCTCAATTAACAGGCCGAATATACGTGTGCAGTCGTACCCCAATCCAGAAGTGACGAAATGCTTGCAAAACGGGAGGTGTCCATATACGGAATAAGACTTTACGAGCGTAAGTGAGTAAAGCGTTTCCGGCATAGGTAGCGATCCAGTGCCGGAAACGCCATCATGCGCTACGCTTAGAGGGTCTTATTCCGGCCTACAATGCTCTCTTATTTAATAACAATTGTTTTGAAACACCGTAGGGACAGTTCACGACCTGTCTCTACAAATTATGGTTTTTAGAATTAAGTTGTCCACAGGCAGCTAAGACATCATCGCCTTTCGCCGTTCTGATTAAGGTAGGAATTTTAAAGCCATCTAAAACGACTTTAAACTGTTCGATGGTCTCTAAATCTGGGCGCTGGTATTGTGACCCCGGGAATGAGTTAAATGGAATGATATTGATATAAGCACTTTTACCAGCCAGTAGCACACCCACTTTTTTTGCATCCTCTGGCGTATCATTAAAATCTTTTATCAGAATATATTCATAGGTAATAAATTGCTTTTTACTTAAAGGGATCTGGTCAATGGTGGCCAATACTTCCTCTAGCGGATACTTTTTGTTAATGGGAATCAGTTCATTCCTTTTGGCTTCAATCGGTGAATGTAGTGATAAAGCAAGGTTAACCCCAGGAATTTCTTGGCTCCATCTTTTAAGTCCAGGTATATAACCCGCCGTAGAAATAGTAATCTTTTGTGCGCCAATTGAGGTGCCATGTTGTGATAGAAATATCTCACAGGCTTTTTTAACGGCATCAAAATTATGCAAGGGTTCGCCTTGCCCCATAAACACAATATTTAAGATACGCTCTTCTCCGGGTCTATGGGTTGCTAACCAACGCCAAGCCTGAAGAAACTGTCCAACAATTTCACTGGTGGTTAAATTTCTTTTAAGCCCCTGTGTTCCCGTAAAGCAAAAAGAACAATTCATGGCGCAGCCAACCTGAGAGGATAGGCAAATAGAATATTTATTATGAAACGGTATAAGCACTGTTTCGACTTTATGATGATCTTTAAGCTTAAAAAGAAACTTTACGGTACGATCTGTAGATTCATGAACGGTGTCGATTTCGGGTAGAGAAAAATCATAATGTTCCTGAAAGAAGGCCAATGAAGACTTAGCAATATTATCGACACATTGAGCGGGTTGTTTCTTTTTATAATGCCAATTAAAAAGAACAGTCGCTGCTGAGTTGTTTAAATTATTCTGAACTGTTAGCTGTTCTAAATCAGAATAATTTAGGTCATAAAAGGAGGGCTTCAAGAGTGTTTCCAGGTTGTGTTTAGAGTTTTTAAATCAATGAGATAGGAATATTGGGATTTATAATTCCGGCAGACAAAGCTGCCATGTGGGCTTTAGACGTGTAAAGATTTCTATTCCTTTAAGTTGGCGATGCAAGATCTCCCAGCGTGCCATATTAAACGAATTTCGATGTAAGTAAGCAACCCAATCTGCGACTAGCACAGCGGCGTAAGTCTCTGCATCGTTTGAATCGCAAATAGAAATGCCGGCACTGTGCAGATATCCGGTTATTATGGTTGACTGATCGTAGCCCCAGCGGTGTAGTGCAATTGCTGCAGTGCCAGCATGTAATGTGATCTCTTCGGGTAGGCTTATTTCTGCAGTTGAGGCAATAGGGTCGAGTGCTGTCGGCAACTGAGAGAATTTAACGTTATCAAACAAAGCTTGAACATGCGCCGCAAGTTCGGGTGTATTCGCGGCATGCCAGAAATTAAAGACCACTGTTTGTCGCGGCTGGGTAACCTCGGTGACGCCATGATATGAATCAACATTAAGTATGAAGCCAAAGGCTTTGTTGTAGTCAGGATTAACACTGAACATCACTTCACTCTCAGGCGATGAGTATAATTGAAGAACACCGCCATGTTCAGTTTGCCATTGCTTATTAAGTTGCACGACCAATCGAAAAATCTCATAACCTAATAGCGGTCGGTCGCTGTGTATACCAATGACTTGACCTGGCAACATTCGTTGTGCCGTAACTAACATTCGATTCACGAGTGGTAATCTAGTAATTTCACGCATTCTAGCGAGCACTTCCGTTTGAAACGTTGCAGGAATATTCTCAGTAACATCGCGAAGAGAGCATCGATAAAATGCACCATCCCGATGCTGCCAACCCCCCTCTAGCAAAAATAAACCCTCAAGCGCAGTACACTGCTGCTCAGAGAATGCCGCATCAACATAAAAAAAGGGGAAAGGATTGTCGTGGTGCTTGGGTTGAGAGAGCAACGGCTAAATTCCTATATTCGGATTAAATTGGCAGGACAGGAATAATACCAAAAACAAAACTGTTAGGCCTAAAAAAGGCCACTATAAAATAGGAGTCTTTAGAATTCATGGTGCCCAGGGGCGGAATCGAACTGTCGACACGAGGATTTTAAGTCTTCTGCTCTAGCGACTGAGCTACCTAGGCGGCACTACACAAAGACGGCTATAAGACTCGATTAAGGTAGTTGATTTGTAGATTAATGTACTAAAAAGCTCCGATACAATTTTCGGGGTAGTTACATTTCGGTGTTGCTAAAAAGATTTCATTGGTGTTTCAATGGACAAGACAGTTACCGGAGTTGTAATGCTCTGTAAATGTTGCTTATGACTTACTTGCTCTTATAAGGATGAATACTTAATCCAGTGTGATCTTTTTTGGCTGAATTTGAACGTACCCATACAGCAAAGTCAGCCTCTAATAGTTGGCTGCCAGCAATTGCTTGAATGGTAAGTGTTGCATCTACTTGAGTCGCTAAAAGTTTGTATCCATTCAATCCCAAAAATAAACCCACCGCCAAAAAGGCAACACGCTTATTACCATCCACAAAGGGATGATTTTTAGCTAATCCAACTGCGTAGGCCGCTGCTAAATCTGCAAAATCAGGTTCTTCATAATGTGCTAAGTTGACTGCGCGACTCAAAGCCGAATCTAACAAGCCTTCATCACGAATACCCGAAGCTCCACCGTGTAATGTCAGGCTTTCATTGTGTAACATGCGTAATAGTTGTTTATCAATCCAACGCCATTGCTGCATAATTATTTTGCTAATGCGTTAAAGGTATCACGATACTCTCGCATAAATTCACGACCGATTTCCAGTTGTTCTTCAAAGCTGGGGTCGTGTGGTGTAATTGTGACCGCTCCAGGTGCATCTGTTAAAAATACGGTATCACCTTTGACAAGCTGTAATCTTAACAATACTTCCTTAGGTAAAATCAACCCGACCGAATTGCCAATTTGTGTCAGTTTAAGAGTATGCATATAAGTATCCCGATTCATGTTTTAACAATTGTTATAATATAGCCGCTAATTAGATCATTGCAAATGGTATTTTTTCATACGGTCACAACAAATACATCAGCTAAAAGAGACACTTGCCATTGGGTCTCAACTTTGACCAAAAAACTACTCAGCTTACACTAATCTCTCAACTGAACTACCGGACTAAACTTGCGTACCGTTGATGGCTCGCGTAATCACCGTTGAAATGTTGTTTGCTTAAGGTATTGATGATAAAAAATAACAAATTTGCTATTGCTTGTTTAAATTCTAATGAATGCGGCAGTTATATGCCGATGGGATTAAATATTGGATTGATGTTATAGATTGTCCAAATTCAAATATGCTGGTCGGGTTAGCGATAGCGTAACCCGACAGAATGCGCAGGAAATGCTTGGCTTACGCTATCGCTACCCCAAGCAACAAAACTCGTGAGTTTTGACTCCA
>QVQD01000117.1 GCA_003584875.1 Methylococcales bacterium | reverse complement strand
GGTTCACTTGCGTTACGGCCTATATCTTTGTCGTTTAGGAACTCACGACCCTTGATTACTCAAACGCCGCTCCTTCGTACTACCAAGGCGTATGGACAACTCCTTGGGCGGGACTTTAACCCGCTAGCTAAATTGTTGTTACTGCGAACGTCTGTCCCCTATTATTTTCAACATCAAAAACAATCGGGCATAAAAAACCCCCGCATGGAAAATTCCAGCGAGGGTCAGTTTAGTTCATCACGAGCGGTGGATTGCCTAGCGGCGAATTCACCCTACGCCGTACCACGAAACATCAGTGATACGCCGTACGGCCGTTACGGGTTAAGATGCCAAAGTAAAGCCACCAGCTGCACCAGAAGTAATAGTATGAATACCAGTTATGATAACTGCTGCATCAGATGCAGTTGCCGTAGCAGCAGCATGACCAGTATTCGTTTGAAACACGTATGTAGCTGCAGCTCCATTGTAAAGACCTGTACCCACATAAGTAGACGTCGGACTTGTATTACCACCTAGCTGAGTAGCCACTAGTGCTTCGAAGGTTGTGAGCGAAGTAGCGGTTGTTGCTATAATTTGCACAAGGCTTCCTGTGGCGTAACCTACAGCAGTGTGACCGGTAACAGTTAGTAAATCATTCGCCAACCCACCTGTTCCAGTTCCCGCATTAATAACAGTCAAGCCAGTAGTATTTGTAAGCGCAACACCACCAATAACAGCAGTAACAAATGAATCATCTGTTGCACCGCCAGCTAATGAAACAACCTGTTGAGTACCTATACCAGTAGATGTATGAGCGCCTACTACGATAGTACTAATTCCTGTTGTATTGACACCAGCAAGCACCACAGTACTAAGGCCTGTGCCTGTTGTAACAGTCACTGCACCAGTGGAAGCAGTATTAATATAATTACTTCCATTACCTAATGTGATTGCATCAGCACCAGTTCCAGCACTATGTGTGAAAGACACTCCAGCATTATCTGATACGCCATTAACAGTTACCACACCAGCTAAAGAGTCAGTTTGATAGGTAGCGACATTACCATTAAGGGTGAGATTATTAACTCCGTTAAGAGCTACAGCGTCGAGTGTTGTTTGTGTAGTACCGGCAGTACCAACAAACAAAGTTGTAGAAGCTGCTCCAGAGTTAGTGTAGGATTCTGTCGTCAAGATGGCAGTACCATTAAAGCCACTAATGTCGAACTGCAGATTGCCAGTCTCATTAACTGTCAGTGTTGTCAAAGAAGTATCATTACTCAAAGTAATAGTATTACCGCCCGCTGAACCTGCAGTAGTTGAAGTTACGCCAGCATATGAATCACCCGTAAATGCAAATGAAATTGCTGTGGTGGTGATTGTTGCAATATCACCACCAACAGTTCCTGACAAATTTAAACTAGTAAAGCTTGAGCCACCAGTAATTGTTCCAAGATTAACCGCACCAGCACTTGTGACAGCCAATGTCGTCAAGTTAGCATCAGTAATTCCAGTAGTGAATGTAGTGACGTTAGCTCCCGTATTGGTAATAGCAATGTTTGCACTGGTAATGCCAGTCAAGTTTTGCGCGCCGACAGTAATGGCAGCAGTACCCACAGAAACACCTTGGTTGCTGATGGTTTCAGTCAAAGCACCTGCAGTTAAACCTGCAAACGTTAACCCGTTGAATGTTTGTGCTTGAGCAACGCCAGTACCAACCAAGTTTACAGCCAAAGCAGAAGCAGTTGTTGGAAGATTAGTTAAAGTTACTGTACCCGTGTTGCCTGTAGTAGCGCCATCCAATTGCAAAGTAGTTACGCCAGTTGCACCCGATAACAAGAAGGCTGCTGAAGTTACACCAAAACCAGTACCACCGTTACCCGTACCCGCTGCAACGTTAGTTGCAGTACCAGCCAATTCAATAGTTTGAATATTGGTGATGGTTGCTGCAGTTGCTGCACCCGCAGTAGAAGTCAATACCAAGCTGTTAGTACCCGCACCCCCATTGATAGTGTAAGCACTGCCTAAGTTGCTGACATAAACTTTGTCGTTACCAGCACCGCCGGTAATAGCACGAGCCGTAGCGGTTAATGCCAAGCTAGTTGCTGCACCTAAAATCAGGTTACCTGCGAAGGCTGTGGTACCCGCCGCATTGATAGTCGCCACAGTCGCGTCTAACGCACCAATGTTTAATGTTGCACCTGTTGTACCCCCTAAAAGATTGACAGTTGTCAAGCTAGTGTTAGTTGCACCATTAGTGAAACCTGAAATCACGTTGTTACCTGTTCCACTAACGGTAATGTTAGCAACTTCGTAACCATTGGTGCCTGAAGCTGACGCAACAGTAATTACGCCAGAGTTGGTGTCGCCATTCAGAGTGATGGCAATAGCGTCAGTAGTACCCGTTAATGCCGCATTAGCGACAAAAACTGAAGTCACTGTACCCGAAGTGGCATTAGTAATATTCAGATTAGTGACAGCTGTATTTAATGCAGAAGCCGCTGAACCGAAAGAAACACCCGCTGCACTTGCAGTGTTGTTAATGGTTGTTAAACCGGTAATGTTACCGCCCGCCAAAACATCGGTTGCTGAACCCAAGTTAGTGACATTTAAGTTGGTAACACCGGTGATAGTTGCTGAAGTTGTTAAAGCAACACCGACATCGGTCAACTGAACATTCAAGGTTGGGGTTGTGCCTGTACCGGTTAACGTATCACCCGAGCTCAATGTTTGAAGGTTAGTTCCAGTACCTGTGTTAAAGACCAAGTTACCGTTGAAGGTATTAGCTGATGCGGGTGTAGCTGATGTACCATCAATACCGAGAGTGAGCGACCGAGTAGATGCTAATAGTATGTTATTGTTTCTAATAAACTAATTTGTGGTTAATTAGTCTCATTTTGATGTTTTCTACATATATTCTACTTTTCAAAATATTCAAAACTACCTTTTCAAAGCCCATAAAACAAAAAATAACCTATAAATCATTAACTTATAGTTTCATTGAGTGCTTTGTTTTTCTACGCCGATTCTACTTTGGAATGTTTTTTTTCTTTTTATCGATTCGCCTATTATTTTCATCGGCAAAGAGGTTTATGACTGCTTGTTGGGCTTCTGGCGATACCTTCAATACGATGTCATCATTTTCTTCTAAGTCAAAACTTACGCCTAACTCATATATTAACTTGGTCACTTGCATATAAAAGTCAAAAGACACTTTGGCTTCCATCGTTTCTATTCTTGCCAATGTGGTTTTAGATACGCCCATTCTGTCGGCAAACTCCTGCTGACTAAGACCTAAGGCGGTTCTGGCCAACTTAATGACCATAGATAACTTCGAGCTGTTACTGATTAAATTTGACATTATTAGTCACATATTGACTAACATAAACACATAAAAGCAAATAAGAACACAAATTGCTATTTTTAAATACAATAACTATCCACACTCGTTTTACTTAAACACCTAAAATAGGAAATTATATATGCCAGCAGAAAACCTCACCCAAACATTTATTGATAATATTACCTGTGACACTAATAAATCCAAAGTCGATTATTTTGACACAAAAATGCGCGGATTGCTTCTAAAAGTCTTAGCTTCTGGAAAGAAGAGCTTTTATCTTCGTTATAAAGATACTCGCGGCCAAATGGTTGAGAAGAAGTTAGTCGATTCGGACGCAACTGTTGTTAAATTAGCAGAAGCTCGAAGCCTAGCTCAATCCTTATTATCCAAAATCGCTATGGGCGAAGACCCATTCGCAAAAAAAGCCGACTTAAAGAAAGTCCCTACGGTTTATGACTTCATTACCAATAGTTACCTGCCCTACGTGAAAACGTATAAGCGCTCCTGGGAAACTGATGTCTCTCTAATCAAGAATCACATCATGCCAAATTTTGGCAAACAGTATATGGATGAGGTCAGTAAAAGAGATATCATTCAATTTATATCACGACATACGCTGACTCATAAACCCGGCTCTGTTAACCGTGTCATTATCATGTTGCGCTATATCTTTAACCTGAGCATACGCTGGGAGACTGCGGGCATTACTAAGAACCCAACGGCTGGTATTCCTTTATTAGAAGAGAACAACAAGAATGAACGTTACTTAACAGGTGATGAGGCTAATAAGCTCATTGTCGCTCTGCAGAGTTTACAAAATAAGATGTTGCAATACATTGTGCCGATGTTGATTCTGACAGGTGCAAGAAAAAATGAAGTTCTAACAGCCAAATGGGAAGACTTTAATTTCGAACAGAAAATTTGGCGTATTCCTACCAGTAAATCAGGTAAGGCACGTCATGTACCTATTTCAGATGGTGTCCTATATCTGTTAAGCACAGTGCCAAGACAAGAGGGTTGTGACTATGTGTTCGCTAACCCTAAGACCCTATTACCATATGTTAGTGTATTTAACTCTTGGAATACGGCAAGAACGTCTGTTGGCTTGAGTGATGTGAGAATGCATGACTTGCGCCATAGCTTTGCATCATTCTTGGTGAACAGCGGCAGGAGTATCTATGAAGTACAACGTATTTTAGGGCATACACAGATTAAGACCACTCAACGCTATGCCCATTTAAGTCAAGATTCGTTACTGGCAGCGGCTAATGAGGTTTCTAAAGCGGTGCCTATTCTGATGGCTATGCCTAATAAGGTGGTTGATGTACCTTTGCTACAAATTGCTTAAGCTAGAATGAATATTAATCTACAAAGACGTCAGACAATGAACTGGCGTCAATTGCTCTATCAAACCAGCGTTCAATATCAGCTACAGGTGCGTTAGAAATCAATGCGATAGTCTCAGCAGAGATAGCGCCAAAACGCTTGGCTAAGAGCTTCTGTAGCAATAACATTTCGCCTTCTTGCTTACCTTCTTGCTTACCTTCTTTCTTACCTTCTTTCTTACCTTCTTGCAAACCTTCTTGCTTACCTTCTTGCTTACCCTCAGCAATATAAGCCTTAGCCCACACTTCTACTTTATCTGCCAACATAACTTTAATCTCCTGTAAATCATCCACTTCGGGTAATAAGATACCGTATTCCGGCTTTCTCATCAATGTGGCACTTAACCACCTCGCAAACATTTTTCTTAAATCAGGTCTATCTTTTAACCATTCTATCAACAATTTAACTATATCACTGACATC
>QVQD01000036.1 GCA_003584875.1 Methylococcales bacterium | reverse complement strand
TATTTCGACATCGGTAAGACACCATGCCGAAACACCATCATGCGTAGTTGTAGTTGTAGGCCGGAATAAGGCTTTAAGAGCGAAGCGAGTAAAGCGTTTCCGGCATAGGCATCCTGATTTAAGGAGTCAAAACTCACGAGTTTTGAGTTAATACGCAGCAAAGCGACAAAACTCTTGAGTTTTGACTCCGATACGTGTTTTGAATTAAAACGCAGCAGCAAATTAGTAGGCTACAGGATCTCGATCATACTTTTAAGTATCACCTTAAATGGCAAAGGGAAATACTCAGCAACTATAAGGCACTACTAAGTTCTTGAGAGACGACTATTTACACTAGCCAAAGCATTATTAGCTCTTATAAGGACATTCTGACAACATTTAAGTGACTCCTATTCCCGTTTAAGGTAGCTCTCCGGACACCTTAAATGCACCTCACAACATATTAGGTCATCCTTAAGAGAACTAAGTTACACCTCAGAACAACTAAAAGGCTCCTTTGATCGATTAATTTCATCCCTTCGATAATTAAGTCGCACCCTGTGACAATTAAATATGTCCTTAAATTTTGCAAAGCGTGCAGGGGTTTATAACCCCGTTACTTACGTTTCAAAATTATTCAAACATCTAAACGTTTCGGTCGGGGTTAATATTAATTGTAGGGGCGTATGCAATACGCCCCTACGATCTTCACCACAAGGTTATCGTTCGCGCGTAGGAATGCTAACCAATGTCATTAAGTTAAGGTCTGGGGGAAAGCAAATAATCTGTAGGGGCGACACATTCGCCCAGTAACTCAGTCATCAACGATACTGGGCGAATGTGTCGCCCCTACAAATCCGTAACTCGAAAAGCCTTACTACGGTCTACAGATAAAATTATTTGTGCTGGTCTCATTTACTCACCAACCACCTAAAAGATCATGACTCATCGCATAGTGCGTTAGTTCGACTGCATTATGCAAGTTGAGTTTACGTAGGATATTACGTCGATGTACTTCGACAGTGGATAATGAGATATTCAATCGCTCTGCTATGATCATAGAGGTATTACCCATTGCGACTAAACGTAGCACTTGCCGCTCTCTGTTTGTGAGGCTAGATGCAGCAACTTTAGGATCTTGAGCCATAACATTAATCCTGGCTTCAGTCACATCTGGACATAAATACTTACGATTTTGTAGCACCAGCATAATGGCACGCAACAATTCTTCAGCCGCCTCAACTTTGGTGATATAAGCAGAAGCACCTGCAGCCATCATATCCTGCACATATTTCTGTTCGGAATAAGTTGAAAGCGCGATCACTTTAACAGTAGGAAAAGCGGCAATGAGTTGCCGAGTAGCTTCAATGCCATTCATACTCGGCATACCAATATCCATACAAACGATTTGGGCCGAACTTGACCGCACTAAACTAACAATTTCTGAGGCATCGCCGGTTTCACCAACAACCTCTAAATTCGCAGCTTTTTCTAGTAAGCTGCGTAAGGCATTGCGAAACATTTGATGATCATCGACCAATAAGATACGTATATTTTTCATGTCAGTCTTGTAGGGTGGGCAAAGGGCTTTATCGTTTGCCCATCATTGGTCGATAACATGGTGTGCAGAAAAAAATTACCCACCTTACGGTTTAGGCCAGAATAACACCATGCTAGCGGAGCTTGATGGTGCTTCCGGCATAGGTATCGGTGCCTGTGCCGGAAACGCTTTACTCGCTTACGCTCAAAAAGTCTTATTCCGGCCTAGAATTTAGATCACATCAACCATGACTTTCGTGCCTTTGCCGACTCCCGACTCAAGCAAGAATCTGCCGCACATGATTTTGGTCATTTCCTTCATATTCAATAACCCTAAGCCCGCGTAGCCATTCATTCCCAACTGCTCGACATCAAAGCCGACTCCGTTGTCATTAATCATTAAGCTAATAAGCGTAGGATGACTGCTTAAGGTTATCATAATCATGGTGGCATCGGCATGTTTAAGACTGTTTGTCATCGCTTCCTGACAAATACGAAATAGTAAAGACTCTATTTCCGGCGTTGCTCTTTGTTCATAATGCAAACAATCGGTGTGAACATTGACAGTCGTTCGCTGGGCAAACTGCTTTACATACGCCTCAATTGCCGGGGCTAAGCCTGCATAATCAAGTAACGGCGGCCGCATATCGGTACAGATTTCGCGAATACTGACCGTCGTATCGGCAATCAAAGCCAGAGTATCTTCCATGCGATCGAAAACATCTCTACTCTGTTCTGGTTGAAGTTCACTGGCTATCACTTTGAGATTAATGGCAATCGCTGCCAAATTTGGACTGGTTCGATCATGTAATTCACTAGAAAGTTGCTGGCGTAACTGCTCTTGTTTAACAAGCCATTGTCGCGCCGCTGTTGCCTGCTGATTCGAGTAAAAGATCAGCTCTTCTTCCATTTTTTTTCGTTCTGTTATGTCATATAAAGACGATCGACTCATAACATAATCGCCCTGCTCATCGTATACCGCTGATGAATTGATCAGTACCGAAAAAAACGTCCCATCTTTGCGGATGAGTTCTACTTCCAAATTACTCTCTTGGCCGTATTTTTGGAGCTTTTGAAAACTTCTCTGAAACTTGTCTAGCGAGGGAACTGATAATAGTTCTTGGAAGCGAACTTTATTAACAACTTCGTCATTCCTAAAGTCCAGCCATTTAAGTGCCATTTTGTTGATATGTAAAAAGTAGCCATTTTTATCAATGGAACAATATCCACAAGGCGCGTAATCATAGATTTGTTTAATCTCATCAGCATAATGGCTGATCTGTTCGGTGTATTGCCGCTGCTGTTCTTCATGATTCTTACGCTCAGTGATGTCGGTCAGCATGACGACAAAGTGATCTTTTTTAGATTGGTAGGCTGTACAATCATACCAGCGCTTATTAAACTGAAATAGCTCTTCAAAATGAAGTTGCTCGCCTGTTTTGGCTACCTTGGCAAAGGTTCTAATCCAATCAAAACTATATTTATTAATATCAGGAAAAATCTGCGTAGCGGTTTTATAACTCGGATTAACACCTATTAAATTTACAAAGGCTTGGTTAACATCAAGAAATTGGAAGTCTATCGGCTCACCGGCATTATCGTAGAGCATTTTGCAATCTGTTATGCCGAAACTACTCTTTTCGAATAGCAATAAAAACTTATAGCCTGAAGCAATTAGCGCCTTATCGGTCTGCCGCCTTTTAGAGGTATCAACCATTACAAAGCGTAACTCTGACTGGCCTAGAGCATCTTGTACAACAGAACCTAGCAACTGCGCCCAAAATTTCGTGCCATCTTTTTTGAACATCCTTAACTCATAAGACTGAGGTTCACTCCCTAGCATGAGTTGTTCAACATGATGATGGTGGATGCCCATATCGTCTTTGAAAATAAAACAGGAGAACGGCACGTTCATCATTTCAATGGGCAGCATCTTGAGTAATTTTGCTGCATTAAGGTTAGCTTGCAGAATTAAGCCTTGTTTGCTAACGGTGCAATAACCAATTGCGGCATCATTATAAAGCTCGATATAACGACTCTGCACAGCATTTAGCGCAGTTTGTAACAGACTAAGCTCTTCAGTGTGCATGGTTATCTGGACTTGATAAGCCTGCAGATCGTCAAGTAACAATTGCTTTTGTTTAGAGGGCAAACTCTCAAATTGCAAGACTGTCAGAGGGGTATTGATAACCGAGGCTTTATCTGTATGTTTCATCTTGACTCAATGTGAATTAGAGTGGGTAATCCTAGTGATTTCTTATGTAATAGAAACAATATTTTATTGTAGGGGTGACAGATGCCCTGTATTTAATTTTTTGCGTACTGGGCGAATCTGTCAACCCTACAAAGTACTCACTTTTGAAAGCTATACAGCCCTTGTTATGCTTACCCTTCGGGAATAATTACTTATGAAGATAAGTATGCTTATAAAGTAACACTATATGAAAGCCAAAAGCCAAATAGAATTAATTTTTAGTAATGCTCGCTTACTTAACTATAATACCCACTTACTTTAGATTATGATTACGGCTCTCTGGTTTTAAGAGGTAAATACAGCACTGTCAGCGATTTAATGGGCAGCGTATTATGGCTAATAAAATGTACTAAAACCTTTCAACTACAATAAGACTAACAATATGTTTGAAATAGAATACGAATTTGTCGAAGAAGATTTAATTAACTTTAACACAGCGCGTTACATGAAGACTGAAGTCTATCAAAATGACCACAGAATGAATCGTTTGATAGTACCGGCCGTGATGACACTCCTAAGTGGCTTTTATTACTTTTATTATCAAGACTTGACTACTTCTGCTTATATTGCCGCAATTGCAGCACTTTGGTCATTCCTTGTACCCAAAACCACACTGTCACGTTGGCAACAAAAACTGATCAAATCCTATACCGCCAAAGAAAAAAGTAATTTATTTGGTACCTATCAATTAAGCATAGATCCTGCTGATCCCACGCACTTATTAGAAAAATCACCGAGCGGTAAGCATAAAATGCCTTGGGCTGAATTAGTCAGAGTCGAATACGGCAAACGCTATGTTTATATCTACATCGATTTAACGACGGCTTTAGTGATTCCTGTTGATAAAGTAAAAAAAGGCAACCTAGAAGCGTTTGCCGAACAAGCTGAGAAAATGATCGAACGCTATGCTTAAAAGCATAGGAAGTGCGTTGCTTTTAAGAAAATAACGGGGGGCTATGTAGGTCGGGTTAGCGATAGCGTAACCCGACAAAGTAACTGCGGAAATCATACTGTAGGGGCGACACATTCGCCACGTATCACGGGTCGAATGTACTGGGCGAATGAATTCGCCCCTACAGAGTATCACAGGTCGAATTTGTCGCCCCTACAGAGTAATGCTTATTTTTTTTGTATTTTGGTTTTTAAAGAATCAACCTTAGCTATAACAAACCTTTGTAGTAGTAGGTCGGGTTAGCGATAGCGTAACCCGACAAAGTAACTGCGGAAATCATACTGTAGGGGCGACACATTCGCCACGTATCACGGGTCGAATGTACTGGGCGAATGAATTCGCCCCTACAGAGTATCACAGGTCGAATTTGTCGCCCCTACAGAGTAATGCTTATTTTTTTTGTATTTTGGTTTTTAAAGAATCAACCTTAGCTATAACAAACCTTTGTAGTAGTAGGTCGGGTTAGCGATAGCGTAAC
>QVQD01000101.1 GCA_003584875.1 Methylococcales bacterium | reverse complement strand
ACTTAAACTCTTTGTCCCTTGTTAAGCTGATAGCCTAAGAGACGACTGTTCTTACCTAGAGGTAAACTAAACTTTACGAAAAATCAATTCCCAGACACCATGACCTAAGCGCAAACCACGCTGTTCGAATTTTGTAAGAGGACGATATTCTGGACGCTCACAATAATCTTGAGTGGGGCTAGTATTTTTAAAATTATCACTGGCTGACAGTACTTCCAACATAGCTTCTGCATAGTTTTGCCAATCTGTTGCCGCATGAAAGTAGCCATCTTTATGCAATTTGTTATTTAATAACTTAACAAAACTAGGCCTTACAATGCGACGTTTATGATGTTTCTTTTTATGCCAAGGATCAGGGAAAAATAGATGTAGGCCCGCTAGACTATGATCAGGTAATTTTTGTTCCAACACGTCAATAGCATCGTGGCAATAAACTCTAACATTAGTTAAGCCTTGCTCATTTAACAACATCAGTAGATGACCTACGCCCGGCTTGTGAACTTCAATACCAATATAGTCATGATCTGGATTTGCGGCCGCCATTTTGGCAAGACTATCGCCATTACCAAAACCGATTTCTACTATTAAGGGCGCTTGACGACCAAATACATGAGTAAAGTCATAATCTAAATCTGGCTCTAAACCATAGAGCTGCCAATGCTGATCCAAGGCCAACTGCTGACCAGGAGTCAGACGACCTTGCCTACGAATGAAACTACGAATTCTTTGTGGCAGCGTTTCAGCTAAATCCGTCATGATCAGAAAAATAAGCCATCAATAGGCGATGACGCAGAGGCAAAGCGCTTTCTGGGCATACGTCCTGCTAAAAATGCCGATCTTCCAGCTTCGATGCCTTTACGCATAGCTGTTGCCATGAGTATAGGATTTTTAGCTTCAGCTATGGCAGTATTCATTAACACGCCGGCACAACCTAATTCCATCGCTATTGCGGCATCTGACGCTGTTCCTACACCTGCATCGACTAAAATAGGCACAGAAGCATTTTCAACGATAGTCAGGATATTATACGGATTACGGATACCCAAACCTGAACCGATAGGGGCTGCCAAGGGCATCACAGCCACACAACCTATATCTTCTAAACGTTTTGCAGCAATAGGATCATCGTTGGTGTAAACCATGACATCAAAGCCTTCTTTAACCAACATTTCAGCCGCGATATACGTTTGAGCAACATCTGGAAATAGCGTTTTTTGATCGGCCAATACTTCTAGTTTGACCAATTTATGACCACCGAGTAATTCTCGTCCTAAACGACAAGTACGCACAGCGTCTTCAGCGGTGTAACAACCCGCTGTATTAGGCAAAATAGTATATTTATCAGGAGAAATAACATCGAGCAAATTAGGTTCGCCTTGATGCTGGCCAATATTGGTACGTCTAATGGCAACGGTTACAATTTGAGCGCCACTCGCCTCAATCGCCAAACGCGTTTCTTCCATATCCTTATATTTACCAGTACCCACCAATAAGCGCGAATGATACGTGACACCGGCTAGTACGAAAGTATCGTCTTGACCACCACCTATGGCATGAACAATTTCTAAGCGATCTTCAGTCTGCAACATCTGATTAGCGTAATACTGAAAAGGTAAAATTTCTTTATTCAATTCAACAGCTATTTTCTTAGTGGTCAAACCCAAATTCGCAATCACATCAGCGACACTGGTATTATCTGCATAGTGATGCTCTTCGCCATTGACATAAATAATCATACGTTTAAGCTCCGATTGCTATCGATAGTTCTGCGTTTTTGCACGGCCTGAGCCAGCGTTCTCAACAAAGGAGCAGTATCCTCCCATGACAAACAACCATCAGTAATACTTTGTCCATAAACTAATTCTTGGCCTTCAATAACTGATTGGTTACCTGCTTTAAGATGACTTTCTATCATCACGCCCATGATTCTATGATCACCAGTAGCGATTTGCCCTGCGACATCATCACCGACTATCAACTGCCGTTGACATTGTTTTAGGCTGTTATCATGACTAAAGTCAATCATGATATTTGGTCTTAGTTGAGCTTTTTTTAGACCCTCTGCTACTTGCTCAACACTGACAGCATCATAATTAGGACGACCATTGCCGCCTCTTAAGATGATATGCACATCATCATTACCTGTAGTTGAAAAAATCGCGGAATGTCCTGCTTTAGTCAATGATAAAAAATGATGAGGACTCATTGCTGCTCTAATCGCATCGATAGCAATTTTTATAGTGCCGTCAGTTGAGTTCTTAAAGCCGATTGGACATGAAACACCTGAAGCTAATTCACGATGACCTTGGCTTTCAGTAGTTCTAGCACCTATCGCGCCCCAAGCCACTAAATCAGATATATATTGCGGAGAAATTAAATCTAAATATTCGGTCGCTGCTGGAACACCCAAGGTTGCAACATCGACTAATATTTGTCTAGCTGCACGCAAGCCTTTATTAATGTTAAAGCTAGAATTAAGATCAGGATCATTAATTAAGCCCTTCCAGCCCACTGTTGTGCGGGGCTTTTCAAAATAAACACGCATAACAATCAATAACTCATCCTTGAGTTCATCTTTGAGCACTTTCAAAAGCTTTGCATATTCTAATGCCGCTTTAGGATCATGAATTGAACACGGGCCAACAACAACTAAGACTCTGTCATCTTTGCCAGTTAAGATGTCGTGTATTTCTGCTCTAGCTTGAAGGGTTGTTTGAGCGGCTAGGTCATTGATTGGTATTTCATCATGTACCTGAACAGGTGGAATAACTTCCTTAGTCGCACAAATTCTAAGGTCATCAGTATTATATTTTGTTTGCATGTGGCTACCAAGCTGTTGCTTTTAGGGAAGTTTCTTATGTTAGCGAGCGTTCAATGCGGCACATTAGGTTTAATCCTATCCTCCACACTCCAACACTAAGTTCTAAGTTTTATAATATATAAGGAGTGAGTCGCCACTATGGCCGAGCATTTTAACTGTTTTCATCATTTTCTGGTTAGTTTTTGCTCAGTTTTATCTTGTCTAATTTCAAAAAACTGTAACTAAAGTCAACATCAGTGTCATCATTTATATCTAAGCGCTCTACTTCCAGCCACTCATCACTATTAAAATCAGGAAAGAAGGTATCACCTTCGAAGGCTTTATTAATCAGGGTTAAATACAGTGTATCGGCCAATGGTAAAGTTGATTTATAGAGATCATAACCGCCAATAACAAACAATTCTTCTGCCGTTTCGCTTGCTTTTTCTAAAGCCACGTTTATATCATTAACAACTATACAACCGTCTCGCTGATAATCGAGATTACGACTCATAATAATATTGCTGCGACCCGGTAAGATACGACCTATTGATTCATGGGTTTTTCTGCCCATTAAAATGGGCGCACCCATGGTAATTTCTTTAAATTTTTTTAAATCCGCCGATAAATGCCAAGGCATTTTATTATTCAGCCCAATAGCCCGATTAGTAGCCATTGCAACAATAAGTGATATTTTCATGATTTTAATAACTGTGCTTTGATATTCTTTAACTGCTTAAATTAGTATAGTTTTGCAAAATACAAAGCTAACCGTTAAGCTTCCCGCTTATCTGTTTTAAGTGAATCCTATAACATGCAGCATGATACTATGAAAAATATTCTAGTTCTATTTACCGGAGGAACTATTGGTTCTACTGCCGCAGCAGGAACCATTGATATTTCGGGTGGAACACCCTTTAAACTATTGCAACTATTTCAACAGCAGACACCCAATCATCAAGATATTCATTTTACTACGCGCCAGCCTTTGCAGATTTTAAGTGAGAATCTTGCCCCCCCTGCCTGGAAAATATTGATTGCCGCCTTAGAAGCCGAGCACATTGAGCAATTTGATGGCATCATCATAACGCATGGCACTGATACCTTAGCTTATACAGCAGCAGCATTAAATTTTTACTTTAATCAAATTAACGTACCGATGCTGTTGGTTTCTAGTGATTATCCCTTAGATGATCCTAGGGCAAATGGACTTGCTAACTTTAGTTGCGCCGTTGAGTTTATCTTGCAAAAGATTCAATCAGGTGTTTTTGTACCTTATCGAAATCAACAACAGCAAAAAACCCTAGTTCATAAAGCGTCTCGATTAACGTGTTCTCCACAATTAACCGGTGATTTTTACAGTGTGCAAGGCAATTACTTCTTAGAATTTGAAAATAATTGTTTTTCAAATTTACCTGTCTCTACACCCACCAATGAAGAAATCAATACTTTAACGTCACCCGCTATCAGTACACGTTTTTGTTCGCGGATTTTAATGATCAAACCTTATCCTGGCCTAGATTACAGCTTTTTTAATCTTGAACTTGTTGATGCTGTGTTACATGATTTATATCATTCAGGTACAGCATGTACATCAACACAGTGGGGCGAAAATCATTCATTACTCAGCTTTATAAACCGCTGTAATGACAAAAACATCCCTGTTTATTTAGCACCCGCAATACAATCGACCAATGCTTATCAAAGCACTCGGGCCTTATTAGATTTAGGGGCAGAAATGATTTGGAATATGTCCATAGAGAGTGCTTACATCAAACTGATGTTAGCTTATGGTAACTTCGACAATAAACATCAAATTCTAGCTTATTTAAATCAAGATAGTGCTGGAGAGCATGTGATGTTGGGATGACGTCAATACTCAAGCGATCTGGTATTAACAATCTAAGTCCGTAAGTTGTAGGGTGGTTTCGCGACAGCAAACCGCCTCTCACCCTTAAGTTTGAAAACAATCGAACAAAAAAACCTCACGATGGTGCAACCAAGTGAGGGTTAATTTATCACTCCGTATTTGGTGGATTGCTAGCGCGAATCCACCCTACTCGAATATTGTGTACAGATTAAACCGCCGTATGGCCGTTGGCGTATCGATAGCGTAAGCCAAGCATTTTCTGCGCATCCTGTCGGGTTACGCTAGCGCTAACCCAACCTACTACAAAGGTTTGTTTATAGCTAAGGTTGGTTGTTTAAAAACCAAAATACAAAAAAAAAGCATTACACTGTAGGGGCGAATTCATTCGCCCAGTACATTCGACCTGTGATACGTGGCGAATTTGTCGCCCCTACAGTATGATTTTCGCAGTGACTTTGTCGGGTTACGCTATCGCTAACCCGACCTGTCATAGATAAGTCAAGTCCTTAAATATCATCTATTTTCAGGTCTATACCCTGCACGAAACTCTCCTTTTTTTAAATAT
>QVQD01000191.1 GCA_003584875.1 Methylococcales bacterium | reverse complement strand
GATAACTTGCAGTATGTGAGTATTGCCGATATGTATTGATCATTAATTAAATTTCCACCCATTGACTCAAAGTGAATTAATAAATCTTTTGTTGCGCCAAGCAATTTGAACCGGTCTTGTAGTAACTGTGGCGAATTTTCTTTGTCTAAGATTAGAACTCCTGTTTGAGAAACATCGTATTGGCCAAATAACGCTTCCCCTGTGCTAACACTGATAGCTATTTGATGAACCAACCAAGTTTTACCCCTTCCAGGTATTCCGGAGACAGCCGTTATTCCAACCGGAATTACTTGTTCAGCGATCCATTGAGAGTCTGGGAAGTTTTTATTAAGCAGATCATCTAATGTAAAAGGCTGAAATAATAAGAGCTTTGAATTTGTATTATTCATTCCCGCCCCCACTTAGCATCAGAACAGCTTCTTTGAAACCACAGCTATTTAATTTCATAGCGATAAAGATAACGTCTCCGCCCTCATTACAGCCAAAACACCATCCACGATTCTGATCTGGGTATATGTGAAACGATGGAGTCCTTTCTTCATGGAAGGGACATAAACCTGTTAATGTACTTCCAGATCGTTTGAAAGGTCTATCAAGGTAAGTCTTAATGGGGACCTCTTTAGCTGCGGCAATAAGATCATCTGATAAAGCGCCTTTTGGCAAAGGTAAACCCTGAGCTATTCTTAACTGTCTTTTTAGTCGTGCTATTCTCCGATTTATCACGGATAGCTCATCTATCTCGTTGACTGCAAGCCACCTCCGCCAAAACCAACGAGACATTTCATCAGCGTCTTTATCAATAACGGCAAGTTGATCTTCTATAATTTCATTAAGACTTTTCTGTTTTTGATTCAGTTCATCAATAAGGATTGGTATTATTTGTTCAGCTTCTGGGAATACCTGAAGTAATTCGGCATCATTAACCTTATTGGAGTCCTTCCAATAATAATTGTCATTATTTTTGGCCATAATAAACTAAACCTCCATTCTCGCTGCTGGCTCTGAATGGAGATTTAGTTATGAACCAGCAGCAATAAATTATTTAATACTTAGTACAGTAAACCGTATTTGTTATTTGATTATTGCGCTATTATCTTACGGTAATCATCTAAGGTAATGAGATCATATTTTTTCTGAGATAGATACTTAGCAATATGAGTTTTTACTTCTGAAGGATTATATTTAGTCTCTATTTCTATCTCTCTGTAGATTCCACTTTTCTTGCCAGCTAATTTCTTTTCTTTATAAAGTTTAGCTACCACAAAAAACTTATCGTTTAGCTTAGCCTTTGTTGCTTCCCTTCTATCTTTGTCTAGTAATTTTAATTTAGGTTTAATTGTATTTTCAAAGTATTTATCGAGAAAGTGATCTAAGTCTCTTCGGCTTGTGTTTGCAGTTAAATCAAGCAGCACTCTGCCTTTAGGCCTTGATGACTTTTGGTAGGATGACCACATAGCTTTGGGATCGTCTGACGGTAGTATTTCCTTGTCATCCTCACTAACAATAAATATAGGTGGTGGTATATTTTTAAGACTAAAATCTTTTAATAGAATTCCATTTTTTAGCATAATACGAGTACTACCAGGTAAGTCATACTTTTTACAAAATTGGCCAATACTAAAGTAAAAGAAATCAGGTGTTGAAGCACTCTTGTATAAAAGTAACCAGTCATCATCAAAATCTGGATGTTTAATGGCATCTTTAAGTTTAGTTTTTACAATTTCTTCCCAATGATTATTTTTAGTAGATGAGCCAGCCATAGTATTAGTGTAAATCAAAGTAACTAAATTATGAGATAATATACTTATGGATAAGACTGCACAATCCGCACAGAATAACAGTATCGTTACAGGGTTAGTTAATACCAGCGATGCGGCACCCATACAAGTCCCTAAGGCTCAAGCCGTAGAACACTACAAGTTGTATTGTGCTGCCGGAGGACTTGATACTTCAGACCCTGATAACTTTAGGAAAATATCTGTTCAAGAGTTTGCTGACAGTATTGGTTGGGGCAGAAGAACTTTGTATGATTGGCAGAAATCTGAGCCTAACTTTTGGGACGATGTAAACAAAAAGCGCAATGAAGTATACGGAGGAGCTAGGACTCAACTGGTTTGGAGGGGTGTATTCCTTCGTGCCGCTAAAGGCGATGCCAAACAGGCGGAAATGTTCTTGAGCCATTATTCAGATTATGAGATGCGACCAAAGAAAGAAGAAAATGAGTTAAATTCATGGGCCGATCTTGTATTAAACGCTCAAAAAAGACAACAATTAGAAACCCCTGAATCATAAAAATACTATATAGAAATTGTCGAACAAAACAGTTATTCGATTCTTATGCTAAATTGATCGTCATCACAATACTCTAGAAATACTAGGATATATTCTTAAACAGAGATAAAATGGTTTTAATTGAGGCTGGTTTAATTATTTATGACATTAATTGATAACAAAGAAAAAACTATGGTTGAAGCCATAAAGAAAGCTATGGTTGACTCTGATAGCGTGGATATTTTAACTGCCTTTTTTTATTTTTCTGGTTTTAAGATGATCGCTGAAGAACTCAAAGATAAGAAAATGAGAATTCTTGTCGGTAAATATATAGACCCCTCAGAAATGGGTGTAATGATGGCTGAGGCTAAACAAAACCCTGATTTTAGTTTAGATAAGTATGAACCTAGAGGTAGTAGACCCACTCGTAACAAACAAAAAGAATTATATACTGAAGGATTTATTGAGTTCTTTAATAAATCTGCATTACATGATGACACTGACGATCAATCAGCATATAAGATTTTTGAAGATAAGTTAAGAAATGGAACTTTAGAAATAAAACTCTGCAACAAACATCAAAACCATGCAAAGGATTATCTATTTCATAATAAGCCTGGTGAAGAAAATATGGGTACTGGTATTTTTGGTTCAAGTAACTTTACTTATCAAGGACTTCAGGGGCAGGGAGAGCTTGATGATGTTTATACTGACAATAAAACATTTTCTTTACATAAAAATCATTTTAATAATCTATGGGACGATGCAGAAACTATAGATATTAAAACTATGGAAAGTGATGATAGTTTTATTAAAGATATTGAAAAAAGACTATGGATTCATTCTATCCCAGAGCCTTATAAAGTTTATATTCGTATACTTCATGAACTTTTTGGAAAAGAAATGGAAAACGACATCAAGACACCAAATGACATAACGGATGGTCAATTTTCAAATCTTGAATATCAAATTGATGCCATAAAAATGGGTATAGATAGAGTGCAAAAATATGATGGTGTATTAGTGGCTGACGTTGTGGGTCTTGGTAAGAGTGTAATTGGATCAGCAATAGCATATAATCTTGATCTTCCAGTTGTAGTCATAGCTCCGCCACACCTCAAACCACAATGGGAAGACTACCAAGAGCAATTTAATCTTCGAGGGGCTAGGGTTTTTAGTACTGGAAAAATATCAGACGTATATGAACACTACTCAAAGTCTTCAAGACCAACTCTCTTTATTATTGATGAAGCACATAGGTTCAGGAACGAAGATACTGATGATTATAAACTCCTGCATCAAATCGTTAGATCACATCCTGAAAATAAGGTCATATTACTAACAGCCACGCCTTTTAATAACCGCCCTGAGGATGTTTTTGCATTATTGAAACTATTTCAAACACCGAGTCGCTCAACAATTCGTTCAGTAGATAATTTAAGTTTAAGATTTAGGGACTTAATAGATCAATATAAGCAGTTACAAAAACTTAGACGAAGCAAAGGTGGTCAAGAAGAAATAGATAGCAAGGCCTTATTGATATCATCTGAACTTAGAAGATTAATAGAAATGGTTGTAATTAGACGATCAAGAATAGACCTAAGAAATCTAACAAGATATCGAGAAGATTTAATTAGACAAAATATAGATTTTGCTAACGTTGTTGGTCCAGAATTACTTGATTATGATATGGGAAAACTATCTGATCTTTATGCACGAACATTAAATCAAATTACTGGAGATGATATTGATGAAGGATTTATAGGAGCTAGATATAAACCTACAAGTTATTTAAAAGATGACAAATTATTTCTAGAAAAATATGGTGAATTTTTTGATGACACAACACTAAAGACCGCTCAAGCCAACCTATCTAAATTTATGCGTAAACTATTGGTTACACGTTTTGAAAGTTCAAAATTTGCCTTTAAAACTACCTAGAAAAAATGATTCTATCAAATGATATTATCATTCGATGGTGGGACGAAGCTGGTCGTGTCCCAATTATGAAAAAGGGTGATATCCCTGACCCAGATATTTTTGAAGAAGACACTACAGACAACTTTGAAGCAGCAATGAATGACGTAACGAACGATTCAGATTACGAAACTATCAATAAAAACGGACTACTTACAGTAGAAAAAGAATTATTTGATGAGGAATATATTCTGTCGGTAAAGGCTGATAGAGCATTATTAAAGTCAATACATGACGAGTGGTTCGGTAGTAATTCTCTTGATATAGACCCAAAGCTAGATGGAGTTATTGATCATGTTAAAAAATTACTAAATGAACGGGGTGATAGAAAAATAGTCATTTTTTCAGCGTATGCAGATACCACTGATTATCTTCAAAAAGAATTCAAGAATAGAGGTTTTGATCGTGTATTGAGCTATACAGCTAAAGTAGGGACAGCTCAAATGAAGAATATAATTAGACAAGATTTTGATGCTGGACTAGTTAAAGAAAAACAAACTAACGACTATGATGTTTTAATCGCTACTGATGCTCTAAGTGAAGGATTTAATCTACATAGGGCCGGCGTAATAATTAATTATGATATCCCATACAATCCAACACGTGTAATCCAAAGAATAGGTCGTATAAATAGAATCAATAAAAAGGTATTTGATGACATTTATATATTTAACTGTTTTCCTACAGCAGTGGGAGAAACTGAAATTGGAATAAAACAAATATCTACTCTAAAAATAAAACTAATAAACAATGTGATTGGGAACGATACAAAAACCTTAACTAACGACGAAGAGCTGAGAAGTTTCTTTCGAGATGAACTAAAAAATGCCGAATCCGAAATTGAGCAAATATCATGGGATATCAAACATCGTGAAGCGTATGATGCTGTACGGAATGATAAAGCATTCATTAAAGACGTTCTCTCAATAAATGAAAGGTCTAGATTAGTTAGAGTTAATCAGCCCAATGCGGTAACGATCGCTTTTGCAAAAAAAGGCGATCACGTTATTTTTGCTCTTGCAGAAAAAGATCAAGAGCCTCAAATTGTGTCAGTTGAAACGGCAATCAATTATTTTGTTGCAGACCAATCAGAAAAAGCTATTAAAGGAGATGCTTCGCTAGATCATATATTTATA
>QVQD01000128.1 GCA_003584875.1 Methylococcales bacterium | reverse complement strand
ATTGTATTGGAGTCAAAACTCACGAGTTTTGTTGCTTTGTTTAGCGATAGCCCTTTAGGGTAAGTAATAGAGAAACCACAATACACCAAGTGAAATGTTGGGGTTCGCGTTGCTTCATTCCAACGTTACTTTCGGTATTTAAATCAAAACTCATGAGTTTTGACTCCCAAAAGTAGTGAGCAGATTGCGACCTGTGTGTTGTAGGGCATTGTATTGAAGTCAAAACTCACGAGTTTTGTTGCTTTGTTTAGCGATAGCCCTTTAGGGTAAGTAATAGAGAAGCCTCAATACACCAAGTGAAATGTTGGGGTTCGCGTTGCTTCATTCCAACGTTACTTTCGGTATTTAAATCAAAACTCATGAGTTTTGACTCCCAAAAGCAGTCAGCAGGTTGCGACCTATGTGTTTTGTTGCATTGTATTGGAGTCAAAACTCACGAGTTTTGTTGCTTGTGCATACATTTGTGCATAAAATACACAAATGAAAATAGAATTTGATCCTGATAAAGCCGCAACAAACCCATTGAATCATGACGGTGTAACTTTTGACGAAGCAAAGGCCGCATTACTTGATCCGTACGCATTAACCCGTGAGGATAGCCAAGCTGATAACGAGCAGCGTTTTATTACGTTGGGTATGGGTGCAAAAAATCGTATTCTAGTTGTTGTGTGGACACTACGAGATGAAACAGTGCGGCTAATATCAGCTTGGAAAGCTAATCAACCCCAAAGGAAATATTATGAGCAACAATTCTGATCCCTTGTTTAACCAATACGCAGATATTGACTTTAGTGATGCTAAACCGGTTGCCGAAATACCTGCTTTGGCAAAACTTCAAGCTGAACACGGAGGAAAGTCTCGAATTACCATGCGTGTAGATAACGCCACCCTAGCCGTTTTTAAGGCACGTGCCGAAATGAACAATGGCAATTATCAAACATTGATGAATGAAGCATTAAAGCAATTTGCTCAAGGCATCACTCTATCTGATGTTGTAAGAGAAACGATTCGTCAAGAATTGCATAGCCAGTCTTAATGCAGCTAAGTCCTTAAGTCGTAAGTGATAACAAAATCACGACACGCTCGTAATTTAAATCAAAACTCATGAGTTTTGACTCCCAAAAGCAGTCAGCAGATTGCGACGTATATGTTGTAGGGCATTGTATTGGAGTCAAAACTCACGAGTTTTGTGGCTTTATTGTTCCCACGCAGAACATGGGAACGATATACAGCTAACCTTTGTAGGCCGGAATAAGACCATCCAAGCGCAGTGCGGGGTGGCGTTTCCGGCACAGGAGCCCTGCAGATGTCGTAAACGCTTTACTCGCTTATGCTCGTAAAGACTTATTCCGGCCTACAGCTTAAAGACGAGGCAGCGTATTAAATGTAGGTCGGGTTACGGCTAGCGCCTAACCCGACGAAAACTAATCTTGTAGCGAGTAGCGAGTAGGTTGGGGTGAAGCAGCGCGAACCCCAACATTTTGCGTGTTGCGTTGGGGTTCGTGAGATTTTTTTGTTCGATTGTTTTTGATCTTGCGAATGTAGGGCGGATTGCTGTCACGAATCCGCCCTACGACTTACGGACTTGCAGATGCCGGAAACGCTTTACTCGCTTATGCTCGTAAAGTCTTATTCCGGCCTACAGCTTATTTTTGCTAAGGCCTCTGGCCGTCTTTTTTTACTGTGTTGCTTGGTTTAAAAGGCCTTAGTCATTCTAGCTAGCTAGCATAAAATCTGAGTAGTAACGACAGCCAGACGCCTAGCAAGTAGCCTCGATTAAACGCAGTGGAGTCGAGGGAACTAAAGCCAGGTAGAGTGGGCAACGCTCACTGCCTCCCGCTTTACTCAGCAAAGGGTGGGCAAACGATAGCCCCCTCATGACTGGGCGAATTTGTCGCCCCTACAATAAAATATTGTCCCGCTTCATAAGAGTTCACGATGATTACTCACTACGATTAACATGGAGCCAATAATATTAGGCTATAAAAAAGGGTGAATAAATCGAATGTTTATTCACCCTTTATAATAAGCAATCTCGTTGTTTAGACTATCTAGGTAATTCTGATGAACCCATCAAAAATTCATCGACTGCTTTCGCTGCTTGGCGCCCTTCGCGTATTGCCCAGACTACTAATGATTGGCCTCGACGACCATCACCTGCTGCGAATACTTTGTTAACGCTAGTGCTATATTGTTTTTCGGTGGCTTTGATTTGACCACGTCCATCTAATTCAACACCTAATTGCTTTAACAAGCCTTCATGTACTGGATGCACGAAGCCCATTGCCAATAAAACTAAGTCAGCGTCTAAAGTAAAGGCGCTACCTTCTTTATCGGACATTTTCCATTGGCCACCTTCTTGTTTCCATTCGACTTCTACGGCATTCAAATGAGTAATCACGCCATCTTTGCCTGTAACGCTTTGGGTATTGGCGCTCCAGTAACGGTGCTTTATACCTTCATCGTGTGAAGTGGTGGTACGTAACTTGTTAGGCCAGTTTGGCCAGGTTGTTAATTTGTTTTCTTTTTCAGGTGGTTTAGGCAAAATTTCTAATTGCACAACGGACAATGCGCCTTGGCGTATTGAGGTGCCTATGCAATCTGAACCTGTATCGCCACCGCCTATTACGACGACATGCTTTCCTGTTGCAGAAATAGCTACATCTTCTGGGATGGTATCGCCCGCATTGCGTTTGTTTTGCTGGCGTAAGAAATCCATCGCAAAATGCACGCCTTCGAAATCATTACGTCCAGCGACTTCTAGGTCACGAGGTTTCTCTGAGCCGACTGCCAATACCACTGCATCGAATTCATCGAGTATTTTTTGTACTGGAATATCGGTGCCGATGTTGCTGTTAGGTCTAAAGCGCACACCCTCAGCTTGCATTTGGGCAATGCGGCGGTCGATGTGAGATTTTTCCATTTTGAAGTCAGGAATACCATAACGCAGTAAGCCACCGATACGGTCATTTTTTTCATATACGACGACATCATGTCCGGCACGCGCTAATTGTTGCGCACAGGCCATGCCCGCTGGGCCTGAACCTATAACGGCAACGCGTTTACCTGAACGTTGTGCAGGAATTAATGGCTTTACCCAGCCCATTTCCCAGCCTTTATCGATAATAGCGCGTTCTATGGATTTAATAGTGACCGGTTGGTCGGTTAAATTCAATGTACAAGCTGCTTCGCAAGGTGCAGGGCAGATACTTCCAGTAAATTCTGGAAAGTTATTGGTGCTATGTAAAACAGCTAAGGCTTCTTGCCAGTTGCCGTGAAATACACCGTCATTCCATTCAGGAATGATGTTATTAACAGGACAACCTTGATGACAAAATGGAATGCCGCAATCCATGCAGCGTGAGCCTTGCTCTGCCATTTTCTCATCGCTAGGCGCGATGGTAAATTCTCGATAATGTTTGATGCGATCACTCGGTGCTTCATAGCTCCGTTCAGTGCGTGCAAGTTCCATAAAACCAGTGGGTTTGCCCATTTTAAATACCTTCTTTAAATAAACGGTTACGCAGTTAGGGAGGCTTGTTCTGCTTGAATTTGTTTAAGTGCTGCACGATAATCGACAGGCATTACTTTAACAAATAGCGGCAAATAATGCTGCCAATTATCCAGTATGTGTTGAGCTCTTGGGCTACCAGTATAGCGTTTATGATTTTGAATCATATGTTTTAAGCGTTGAGCATCATGACGAGTCATGTCTGACATTAAATGCACGCGACCATGTGTTTCTAAATCCCCACCTTGATGAGCGATAAGTTCAAGCGTATCGTCTTCTGCTGGAATCGGCTCTAGCTCAACCATAGATAGATTGCACAATTGATCAAAGCTACGTGATTCATCCAATACATAGGCGATACCGCCTGACATACCGGCTGCAAAATTACGTCCAGTTTTACCTAATACGACAACAACACCACCGGTCATGTATTCACAACCGTGGTCACCTACGCCTTCAACAACTGCGAGGGCGCCTGAGTTACGTACTGCAAATCGTTCACCGGCAACACCGTTAAAATAACATTCGCCACTGATAGCACCGTATAAAACAGTGTTACCTACGATGATATTTTCAGAGGGGTCAATAGGGCAGTCTTTAGGTGGATAAATAGCGATACGACCACCACTCATGCCTTTGCCAACGTAGTCGTTGCCTTCGCCTTCAAGTTCAATGCTAATACCTTGCGCCAAGAACGCACCAAAGCTTTGCCCAGCAATACCGGTCGCTTTAATGGCAATGGTGTCTTCAGGTAAACCTTTGTGGCCATAACGTTTAGCCACTTGGCCTGATAACATCGCACCGATAGTGCGGTTAACATTACGAACATGGGTGTTGATTTGAACGGCCTGACCTTTTTCTAAGGCAGGTTGAGCCTCTGCAATCAAGCTATGATCTAAAGCTTGATCTAAGCCATGATCTTGAGTTTCACAATGATAAACCGCTTCGTTGACCTCAGTTTCTGGTTTGTAGAATATGCGACTAAAGTCTAAGCCATCCGTTTTCCAGTGTGATAAGGCCCGTTGCATATCCAATTTATCAGAGCGACCGACCATTTCATTAAGAGTACGGAAGCCCAATTTTGCCATCCAGCGTCTTACATCTTCAGCAACCATGAAGAAATAATTGACGACATGCTCAGGTTGGCCAGTAAAACGTTTACGCAATTCTGGGTCTTGAGTAGCGACACCCACTGGGCAGGTATTTAAATGACATTTACGCATCATTAAACAGCCTGAAACGATCAAGGGTGCCGTAGCAAAACCAAACTCATCTGCGCCTAGTAAAGCGCCAATCACTACATCTCGACCTGTGCGCAAGCCACCATCAACTTGCACGGCAATACGACTACGCAGTTTATTAAGCACTAAAGTTTGATGTGTTTCAGCTAAACCAATTTCCCATGGTAAGCCCGCGTGTTTGATTGAGGTCATAGGGCTAGCACCTGTACCTCCATCATAACCAGAGATAGTGACATGATCAGCATGAGACTTAGAAACGCCTGCTGCTACAGTACCTACACCGACTTCAGAAACCAACTTAACACTGATGCGCGCTTCTGGATTAACGTTTTTCAAATCGTGAATTAGCTGGGCTAAATCTTCAATTGAATAAATGTCATGATGCGGTGGTGGCGAAATTAAACCGACACCTTGAGTTGAATGACGTACTTTAGCAATAACCGCATCGACTTTATGACCGGGTAATTGTCCGCCTTCGCCTGGTTTTGCGCCTTGTGATATTTTGATTTGTATGTCATCAGCATTGACCAAATACTCAGTGGTTACACCGAAACGACCCGAAGCGACTTGTTTGATCGCTGAGCGCATAGAATCGCCATTGGGTAAAGTTTGGAAACGCTCAGGAAGTTCGCCACCTTCACCAGTATTTGATTTACCACCGATACGATTCATGGCGATAGCTAGATTAGTGTGCGCTTCATAAGAAA
>QVQD01000113.1 GCA_003584875.1 Methylococcales bacterium | reverse complement strand
AGTCAGCTATAGTAAAGACTACCAAAGAGAAGCGGGAATCCTCAAAATAGAGTTTTTTTCAAAGAAACAAAACCCTAGCCGTAGGAGGTATTCCCGCTATGAAGAAGCATACTTACAGAGCACAAAAAGTCAACACTATAAATTGGCAGCAGGTTAAAGAACAAACATTAGGAGAGACCTTGGTATTGGCTGTTGATGTAGCAAAAAGTCAGCAATACGCCTTGTTGACTACTGAAGATCACACTAAAAGTTGGATGATGCAATGGAATCATTTGGAGCATACATTTTATCTGATTGAGCAGCTTAAATCGCTACAGACACCTGTTTCTGTGGTGATGGAATCAACCAGTACCTATGGCGACTCATTGAGGTATCAATGTCGGCAAGCTGGCTTTGCCATTTATCAAGCTCATGCTAAGAAGGTACATGATGCACGAGAGATCTTTGATGGTGTGCCCAGTTTACACGATGCCAAGTCGGCTTGGCTGATTGCCAAGTTGCATAAAGACAGCATTACTAAGTTATGGTGTGAGTCTACGATTGAAGAGCGGCGAATGAATGCACTCAGGCTTGAATATGATCTCCATCAAGATCAGCATCTTCGTAACCAAAACAGATTGGAAGCTTATATGAGTCGGCATTGGCCAGAAGTATTGGCCTTGATGCCTATAGGCTCGGTTACGTTGGAGCAATTAATAAAGCACTACGGCTCTCCACAAAAGGTCGCAGCAGAAGCAAAACAAGCCGCCTTAAATATGCGTAGCTGGGGAAAGACGGGGTTATCGGTAGAAAAAATAGCCGCAGTGATTGCCAGTGCCATCAATACCTTGGGGGAGCCTTGTATCGAAGCTGAATGCCAGTTTCTTATGGCTTTAGCCAGCGAATTGGAACATAGTCGCCTGCAAAAACAGACGGCTAAGCAAGCCCTGGAAGCGCTCGTTGATAATGACGAAGGTTTGCGGGAAATGGGTCGCGTAATTGGTAAAGCGACAACAGCCGTCTTGGTTAGTTTGCATCTTGATCCACGGCGTTTTACTTCGCCCAAAAGCTACCAGAAAGCCTTAGGTGTTAACCTTACCGAAAAAAGTAGCGGTCAAATTAATGGCCGACTACGGCTGAGTAAACGTGGCTCGTCGGTAGCGCGAAAGTTCTTATATATGGCGGCATTGCGTTTGCTGGTCAAGGATCCCTTGATAGAGAAATGGTACAAAGCCAAAAAAGATGATCGCGCCAAGTTAAAGACCGTGATTGCCTTAATGCGAAAGTTGCCATTAGCACTATGGCATATCGCGCGGGGCGAACGATTTGATGCAAGCAAGCTACTAAAGATTGCGATTTAAACTTAAAAGCCATGAAAACAGATAGCAAAGATCGAGGTAAATCATGACTTAAAGGCAAGCCAAAGCATAAAAAGTTAAAAAAATTCCGATGATGTGACCTTCGTCCCGACCTGAGGCTCACCAGAAGCCCATCCGTAGTTAATAAGGCACATCAGAGGATACCCAATGGATAAAATATTCGATGAAGCTGAGCCGATGCCACTCTGAGTGGACATTCTATGACAGGTCTGATTACCCCATTGGCGATATCCCGGAAGATCGCTTTAACTAAAAGAATATTGACTGCATGAAATCAAAGCCTATTTTTAATATTTAAAAAAAGGAGAGTTTCGTGCAGGGTATAGACCTGAAAATAGATGATATTTAAGGACTTGACTTATCTATGACAGGTCGGGTTAGCGATAGCGTAACCCGACAGGATACGCGGAAAATGCTTGGCTTACGCTATCGCTACGCCAAGCAACAAAATCGTGAGTTTTGACTCCATTACAAAGGTTTGTAGGCGTTAGTCGGGTTAGCGATAACGTAACCCGACAGGATGCGCGGGAAATGCTTGGCTTACGCTATCGCTACGCCAAGCAACAAAACTCGTGAGTTTTGACTCCATTGCAAAGTTTTGTAGGCGTAGGTCGTGTTAGCGATAGCGTAACCCGACATTTTGTAGCTGTAGGCTGGAATAAGACTACGCTTGCGGAGTCTGTGGTGGCGTTGCTGGCACGGAGCACTGCCTATGCCGGAAACGCTTTATTCGCTACGCTCGTAAAGTCTTCACCGGCCTACAGTACGCGCGTTATTTAAGACTCGCGACTAAATCGGCTACACCTGGATAATTGATTTTACCTGTAGCCATCACTGGAATAGCCTCTACGACTATTATTTTCTTTGGTAGGCTGATGAGTGCAACACCGGGTGAAGCTGCGGCCAATTCATTGACTGTCGCTAGCTTTTGAGTCGTCACTAAGATCACCAACTCGCCTTTTTTAGTATCAGCGACACTAATCGCGGCGTGGTGTGCTTCGGGCCACGCATTGATCGCTAATTGCTCAACGGCCGTTAACGACACCATTTCACCACCTACTTTAGCAAAACGTTTGCTGCGACCTTTGATAGTAATAAAACCTTGTTCATCAACATGAACAATATCGCCGGTGTCATACCAGCCTTTGCCATAAATTGATTCTGGTGGCACTAAAACACCCGGCTTATCTGCCAGCAAATAACCCAACATGATATTAGGGCCTTTAACATGAAGTAAACCTGCATCAGTGATTCCTGGTACGGGTTCTAATTGATGCTCCATGCATGGCATAAAGCGCCCCACTGTGCCGGCTTTGTAATATAGCGGCGTATTAACTGAGGTTATCGGTGAGGTTTCTGTTGCACCATAGCCTTCTAAGATACGAATACCAAACTTTTCCGCCCAAACTTGACGCGTGTTTTCTTGTAACTTTTCAGCACCTGCAACGACATAGCGCAGATTATAAAAATCATAAGGATGCGCTGTTTTAGCGTACGCCGATAAAAAGGTATTAGTGCCAAACATAATGGTGGCATGTGTTTCATAAGCGATTTCTGGAATCACACTGTAATGCAAAGGTGTCGGATAAAAGAATGTTTTAATACCGTTGACTACAGGTAATAGCGTACCTACTGTAAAGCCAAAAGAATGGAACATCGGTAAAAAGTTAAGCACGCGGTCTTGGGCATTAAAATTAATGCAGGCCTCTAATTGTTTAAGATTACCGATGATATTCGAATGAGAAAGCACCACGCCTTTAGGCGTACCCTCAGAACCTGAAGTAAAGAGTACTACCGCAGGGCTATCTGGATCACTCGATTGATACCAATAATTGGTCGTTTTGGACTTTATAACTGCCAGTAACTTATCTTTTGTAGTCATATTTTTTGCTAAATCTTCCAAGTACAGGACGTTACATTGCTGACTTAATTGTTCAACTGTTGCACTTAATTCAGCCAATTCTATAAAACGCCGTGAAGTTAACACTGTTTTTACTTGAGCGACTTGGCACGCTTGCAGCATGGCCGCCGAACCCGTTGAAAAGTTCAACATGGCCGGCACTCGCCCTTGCAACTGCAAACCTAAGATCGTCATTAATGTTTTAGTCGAGTTAGGTAGAAAAACACCTACAAATTCATCTTTGTTTGTAACATCAGTTAAAACCTGCCCTACCGCAATACTACGTGTTATTAAGGTGTTATAAGACCAAGGCACACGTTCTAAATCTTCAATGATGCTATGCGCTCCACCATGAACTTTCCGCGCCTCTAGTAAGCTGGTAAAGATACTTTGGCGATAGGGACTGGTTACAAACATCATTCTTGTCATGATATCTGCTAATTGCTGACCACAATAAGCCCTGCGCGGCTTACCTTGTAGTGTTTCTGGTGCATTGATAATTTCAGGCGCTAATATATGAATGCTAATTTTAGGGAATAAGCGCAAACGCGAAATTCTATGTAATTTAGAAAAATGAGTATATTGACTGCCAGAAATACGTACCGGCAAGATAGCTGCTTTAGATTTATCAGCCACCATACCTGTGCCATCGTATATCTTCATTAACGAACCCGTCACTGAGATACGGCCTTCAGGAAAAATCACCGTATGGGTATCTTTTTCCAGATGATGGATTAAATCTTTTAAGGAGATAGGATGAGTTGGATCCATAGGAAACACTCGTGACAATCTTAAAAACGGCTTTAACCACCAGCGCTGAGAAATTTGGGTATTAATTGCAAACGTAATGTCGTCTGGTAAAAACACGCCTAGTAATAAAGGATCTAAAAATGAAATGTGATTAGAGATAATCAACACCCTTTTGCCTGCATTCTTATAATGATCTAAGCCCGTCACCTCAACTTTGTATAATAAAATCAGTAGCGCGCGCAGTATGTTTTTTAGCATAAATATCTCCCCCTAAAGTTTATTGGGTATTTTATCGACTTATCGTTCAAATGATTAATTTTAAACTGACTAGGTGACGTTTTTTATTACACAATCGCTACTCTAGGTATTTATGTTAATATTTAACTCTTACTTTTTAGCGCTACCTATCTATGACTGCAACTACTCCTAAGCTATTGATCGATCGTTTCGGCAGAACGGTTGATTATTTACGGATTTCTATTACCGACCGTTGTGATTTTCGTTGTGTCTATTGCATGGCTGAAGACATGACTTTCTTGCCTCGTGAACAAGTATTAACGTTGGAAGAAATTTATACGCTGGCTAAAGCTTTCGTAGACTTAGGTGTAAAAAAGATACGGATTACGGGTGGTGAGCCTTTAGTTAGAAAAGGGGCTCTGGAGCTATTAGAAAATATAGGACAAATAGATGGCTTGCAAGAATTAGTCATCACCACTAATGGCTCGCAATTAGAAGCCATGGCGATGGAGCTAAAAGCTGCGGGTGTCAAACGCCTTAATATCAGCCTTGATACTTTAGATGAAGACAAATTTAAAGCCATCACCCGTACTGGTAATTTGCAGCATGTACTTCAAGGTATCCAAGCTGCAAAACTAGCTGGCTTTGAACGCATTAAAATCAATGCCGTGATACTTAAAAACAAAAATCATCTGGAAGTCTGTAATCTAGTGCAGTATGCAGTCGATAATGAAATTGATATTAGCTTTATCGAAGAAATGCCACTGGGTATCGTTGATCAACATGATAGATCTAACGCTTACTATTCTAGTGATTTAATTAGACAAGATTTAGCTAAACAATTTTCCTTAGTTGCCAGTCTTGAAAAAACAGGCGGGCCGTCTAATTATTTTAAAGTTAATGGCACACAAACACGCGTAGGCTTTATTTCACCTCATAGCGATAATTTCTGTAGCACTTGTAATCGGGTACGCTTAACAGTTGAGGGTCGCTTATTACTCTGTTTGGGTAACGAACATTCAGTAGATTTAAAAGCGCTGCTTAGAGCTGAGCCAGGCAATATGGAATTACTTAAAAAAGCGATTATAGACGCTATGTTGATCAAACCAGAAAAACACGAATTTAATGTTCATGAGCAGCCGGTTATTTTGCGTTATATGAATATGACGGGGGGGTAAAAGCGTTTCACCTGAAGGGCATAGGTATCTACACAAATAATTGTTAGCATTCCCCCGCGAGAACGACAACATTGTAGTG
>QVQD01000092.1 GCA_003584875.1 Methylococcales bacterium | reverse complement strand
GTTTTTTATCGCTTCCACGCCGATAAGAAACTTGTGTAGATACCTATGCTCCTTAATAGAGGGGGCTGCCTTAACTTGTAGGCCGGAATAAGACTTTACGAGCGAAAGTGAGTAAAGCGTTTCCGGCATAGTGCGGTGGCTTGCTGTCGCGAAACCACCCTACAAGTTGCGGACTTATTTTGTCGACATTACAGATAACCCTGTCAAAAACCCTCGAGTTTTTGCCAACGTGATAGGTACCGCTATGAAAATCCCTCGGGATTTTGCCGACGGGATAGGTACCGCTATGAAAAACCCTCGGGGTTTTGCCAGCGGGATAGGTACCGCCATGAAAAACCCTCGGGGTTTTGCCAGCGGGATAGGTACCGCCATGAAAAAACCTCGGGATTTTGCCAATGTGATAGGTAATATTGAGATCATCAGCATTCACCACCTCAACATTAGCCCAGTATTTCAGCTTAAAACAACAACCAAATCTTAAACATTAACAAAATAGCTCAACAAAAATATATTAATGACTGATGTTCCGCAGCCGCCATTAAGCGGTTTTAAAAAACTTAGATTCAAATAATAATGAGGTCGCTATCGCGACGATATGTTGATCGGGTAATCGCACCCGAAAGCGAGATACTTTCTTTTGCGCAGCCTTTAGAAAGTATCCAAAGAAAAGGCGGCTCGATTACCGCTTCTTCTTGCGCTCCTCGATTTTGTCGAGGGTCGGTAGAGAGGGCTTCCTGCCCTCCTACCGACGCGAGGCATCCATGCAGAGCCCCTGTTGTGGCCAATCCAACAAAACCTGCGGTGCTCAACGCAGCAAACGAGAATAAAACCTGGTTACTGCGTAATATCAGTTAATAAGTGATTGTCGGAATATCATAATTTAACCCAACTAAAATTAAGGCTTAATGACTACTTAGTCATCAAAGAATTGGAGCTTTACTATTCAGTGCCGCACGTGATAAGGCGTCGTTAATATAACTTCTAAACGAGGACCGTATGGCTTTAATCTTGGGGCTTGCACATAAAAGCTCACCCATTAATGAAGGACGACAGCGAATATCTAAGAAAATTTGATAGTCATCTTCATTAATAGCGAGTTTTGATAAAGATAAACTGATATCAGTATCTTTAGGAGGGGGGCGATTCATAATAAGCTTGTCGTTATAAACATCGGCTTCAGTCGTTGAATAGAAATTGACGAAATTACGGCCGATTTCCCAAGCCTTATTACATTGAAAATCATTCTCACAGTAAAATAAACCCAACTCATTAGCTTCTTTAATACTGGGTATTTTGGCTCTAGACGGCAAATCCTTCGTAGTTTGAGTCAAAAATAAAAATCTGGCGACATCTGCTTCATCAACTTTTTTGGTTTTCTCTTGCTTTTCAAGATGACTACGTAAAGTAATTTGCGCTTGCTCAAGTCGGGTTTGGCTTAACTGCACTTCATCGACTAAAGCCTTAGGTACCGGCTGTGCGGCGCTTTCATGACTCTGTATTGCTTGCCGTTGATTGTTAAGCTGCTCAGTTAGTCGATCGATACTGCCTTCAATCACATCTTTTTGTTTATCAAAAATCGACATCTTTGCTTGAATCGCCAGCAACATATCTTCTTTAGAATGATATGAACTCAACAAGGCTTTATCATGAATCTTTTGACTAGCAATTAATTTTTCTTGTTGTGTACGTAGTTCTTGAAGACGCTTTTCTTGTTCAATTTGCTCTTTACTTTGGGCTGGCTCGGTCACTTCAAGCACTCGCCCTGTTTGACTCAATGTTGCTCGACTGTGTTGTATTTGTTCAGGTGGCACTTGATCTGAAAAATAAGTATCACCTTGTTCATCGAGCCAACGGTAGACTTTTTTTGCCTCTACAGGTGCACTACCCAGAATAAAACTTAAACTACTTAAAATGAGCAAGCATCGCAAATCAGTATTTTTAATCATCGAGTCACCTAGTGGTCATTACGCATTAACCCAGAATGCTCGCCAACTCATGTAAAGGTGGCAAAACAACCATCTTTGCCATTTGTAAAAATAACAAAGCGGCTAAAGGTGATAAATCGATACCTCCTAAATCTGGAATCATTTTACGACACAGATTCAGTATTGGCTTTGACACGGCATCTACAATCGAAGCCGCTGCATAAAAATTACCGGGATTCATCCAGCTTAATAGCGCTCTTGCAAAGACTGAAAATACTAAGACGTTGAGCAACAAAGAAACCAATTGGGTCATAGATAATATTGCTAAAGCTCCGATATTGATAGTCACCCCTTTGAGTAGCAATATCGAAAAATCTGTTAGCATCTGCAGGCTCAACATGAGTACCAATGAAGAAGTATCTATTTTTCCTATAGAGGGTACAAAGCGACGCATTACCCTTAAAGGTGGATGAGTAATCTTGACCAGAAATTGGGAAATGGGGTTATAAAAATCAGCACCGCACCACTGCAATAAAAAGCGCAATAAGATCGCCATAATATAAAGTGAACAGAGTGTGTCGATTAAAAAAATAATTGGATCTGTCATGTAAGTTGTGCCCATTAGTTTTACTCCGATGGCTTAGACATTTCAATAGAACGGTCTCTTGCAGCATGTAATGCTTTAGAAACCAACTCAGTAAAGCCACCTTGTTCAAAGGTACTTATGGCTTGTTGGGTAGTGCCACCTGGCGAGGTCACACGCTTACGTAATTGTTCAGGTGATTCTGATGACTCCAAAGCAATTTTAGCTGCACCTAAGGCAGTTTGCTGCACTAATAAACTTGCCGTATCTTGGGTTAATCCTAATTCAACAGCGGCTTTTTCCATCGCTTCCATCAGCAAAAAGAAATAAGCAGGACCACTACCAGAAACCGCAGTGACCGCATCCAAGTCACTTTCTTCTTTTACCCATAGAGCAATACCCACTGAACGCATAATATTTTCAGCTAAGCTCCGCTGTTCGGCACTGACCTTTGCATTAGCATGAAGTGCTGTAGCGCCGGTTAGCACCAAGGCTGGCGTATTTGGCATACAACGGACAATAGCGGCATCAGCACCTAACCAGTCAGTCAAACTTTGCTGACTAATACCTGCGGCAATAGATACAATTAATGATTTTTTTTCTTTAATGACGGCAGCAGCACTTTTTGCTACGTCACTCAATGTTTGAGGTTTAACAGCAAAGACCACAACATCAACTTCATTAATAACCTGATCATTATTTACGGAGGTATTAACGTTGAGATTTTCCGCTAAGGCCTTTAAGGTTTCTGAATTAATATCAGAGACCCAAAGATGCTCTGGAGAATGGCCGCTGGCAATTAATCCGCTAATCAAACTAGACGCCATATTACCGCCACCGATAAAACCAATTTTTTGTGTATTCATGTTTTCTATATGTAAGTGAATTAAAAGTATTTTACCCTATATGTGGGCTGAGCAAACAATCACAAGATTTTTCCTATAAAATGTCTGCTCAATATACGGAAGATCAGCGACAAACTTAGACTCATGATTGATAGCATTTATATAGAAGAGGCCATTTTACAGCATCCGCGCGTTTTGGATATTGTCAAGCGCTTCCCTGATGCGCACCGCATTACTTGTGGTCGATATGGCGAAGTTTTCAACCCTAAAGCTCAAAACTTTCGTTTACAAAAACAAAATCCTGCTTTAATACTGGCCGAAAAGTATAAACATTTTACGATGGAAACACCTAGCGGTTATGGCATAGGGGCGCAGAAAAATTATTATTTCTCGCACATGCTTAATTGTTTGTACGATTGCCGCTACTGCTTTTTACAAGGCATGTATCAATCGGCGCATTATGTGCTTTTCGTCAATTATGAAGACTTTCAAGCAGATATCAAAGCACGCTGCGCTACGACACCTAATGAAGCCCTACACTTTTTCTCTGGTTATGATTGCGATAGCCTCGCTTTAGAGCCAGTCAGTTCATTCGCCCAGCAATTTATACCCTTTTTTGAAAGCATACCTAATGCTTGGTTAGAGTTAAGAACTAAAAGCACCCAAATCCGTAGTTTATTAAATCGCGAGGCTTTTGAACGTTGCATTATCGCCTTCAGTTTAAATCCTGATGAAGTCGCTAAAAAAGTTGAAGCTAAAGCGCCCTCATTAGAACGTAGACTTGATGCCTTAAGTAAACTACAGCAACGGGGTTGGCCGATTGGTCTACGCTTTGACCCGATGATCTATCAAGTTGATTACCAGCAACAGTATCGGCGCTTATTTGAACAGGTGTTTGCGATTATTAATCCCGAGCAATTACATTCGGTCAGCTTAGGTGCTTTTAGACTGCCTGAAAGCTTCTTTAAAAAGCTGCAAAAGCTCTATCCTGATGAAAAACTCTTTGCAGGTCCCTTAGAAAGTAAGCTAGGCATGGTATCTTACCGACAAGCCTTAGAGCAAGAAATGACTGAGTACTGCACCGAACAACTCTTACGTTTTATTCCTAAGGACAAATTCTTTCCATGCACACTTTAAAACGTACTGTTCTAGTTACCGGCGCTAGTTCTGGTATAGGCAGAGCTATTGCCCAACACTTATTACACTTGGGGCACACCGTGATTGGTGTATCTCGCGATTGCAGCCAGTTCACTCAGAACATTGTTAACTTCAGCGCCTTAGAGCTAGACCTGAGTGACTTAAAAGCTATTCCGCACAAAATACGCGAGCTACAAAAAACCTACCCAGAACTCGATGCTGTGGTGTTTTCAGCGGGCATCGGTCAATTTGGTTCGCTAGAAGAGTTTTCTTATTCCCAAATAGAAGCCCTCATCAACCTAAACTTTACCAGTCAAGTATTTCTAAGCAAAGCCTTATTGCCGAATTTAAAACGCAAAGCCCACAGTGATTTAATTTATATCGGCTCAGAAGCAGCGCTAAAAGGTAGTCGTAAAGGCGCTATTTATTGTGCCAGTAAATTTGCCTTACGTGGCTTTACCCAAGCGCTACGCGAAGAATCCGCCAATAGTAACGTTCGTGTGTGCTTAATTAATCCAGGTATGGTTAAAACTAACTTTTTTAATGATCTTAATTTTGAGCCTGGAGATCATGAAAGTAATGCCATTTTACCCGATGATGTCGCTGCCGCCGTTACCTATGTGCTCAGCTCACGAGCTCAGATAGTCATTGATGAAATTAATTTAAGTCCTCTAAATAAAGTCATCAAGTTTAAAAAGTCTGACAGCAGCACACTATAAAACTAGCCATTTAGTTCCCCTCTTTGGAAACATAGGTATCTACACAAGTTTCTTATCGGCGTGGAAACGATAAAAATCACCGTAGGGGCGTATTGCATACGCCCAACATCGAAAGTCCAATGTTATAGAGCTTATTTTATAGGGCGTATGCAATACGCCCCTACGATCTTCAGCACAATGTTATCGTTTTCGCGAGGGAATGCTAACAATTATTTATGTAGATACCTATGCCCTTTTACAAAGGGGGAAGCTAAAATCATAATACTCGCTAGGCTGGTGTTTCAAAACAATTGTTATTGAATAAGAGCAGCATTGTAGGCCGGAATAAGACCATCTAAGCGTAGCGCATGATGG
>QVQD01000073.1 GCA_003584875.1 Methylococcales bacterium | reverse complement strand
TCGCCCCTACAGTATGATTTCCGCAGTGACTTTGTCGGGTTACGCTATCGCTAACCCGACCTACTGGGATGGGGTTATCAATCAAATCTCACACCCACCGATCAATACTCATAAATAAAAACATCAAGCAATTAAAGCCTTTATTTATCGCTTTGATTAATCGTTAAAGCGTTAAAATTGTCTTCATTAATAATGGTGTAGTCATATGCTCTCATATACACTATTATGCCTTTAACTTATTAAGGTCTCACAAAGCCTGTGTACCTTTGATCTACTTGGGATTATACGTGTTACAACCTCTCTACAATAACAAGCCGGTCAAAGCCTCCAAAGCTCTTCGCTGTATAGCGAGTTTGTTGCTCCTTTACTTATTCAGCACTGGCTTAGTTTTTGCGGCAACAGATACCTCAATTGCTACCGATAAACCCGCTTTAGAAAAAGTCCGTTTGCAACTCAAATGGTTTCACCAGTTTCAATTTGCGGGTTATTACGCGGCGATACAGCAAGGTTATTATGCCGATGAGGGCTTAGATGTTGAGCTCATTGAGCGTGATTTAAGCAAAAGCGTCGTTGATCAAGTGATCAATCAAGAGGCTGAATACGGTGTCGGTGATTCGGGTTTATTACACGAATACGCTTTAAATAAGCCGATTGTGGCTATGGCGGCAATATTTCAACACAATCCCTTGGTTTTTATGACCAAGCGCGATTCTGGCATCATCAGTCCTTTTGAATTTAAAGGTAAACGAATTATGCTGGATACCCTGAGTGCCAATGAAGCGCCCCTTAGAGTGCTGTTGGCTTATAGCAAAATCTCAGACCATGACTTCACGCTTATCAAACAAACTGCTGACAATTCTCTATTAACAGAAGGCAAGTTGGATGTCATGACCGGCTATCTAACTGATCAACCTTTTTATTATCAGCAGCACAGCATCCCCATCAATATCATTAATCCTAAAAGTTACGGTATCGATTTTTATGGTGACATACTGTTTACCAGTAACACAGAACGTCAACAGCATCCAGAGCGTATAGATCGTTTCTTAAAGGCTAGTTTAAAAGGCTGGCGTTATGCTTTAGATCATCCTCAGCAACTGATTACTCTAATTGCCGATCAATATCACAGTCGTCTGCCTTTAGAACATTTGCAATATGAAGCGAAAGAAATACAAAAACTCATACCTGAGTCAGTGCCTCTAGGTTATATCGATTTAGCACGTTTAACGGTTTTAGCCGATACCTATGTTAAAGCCGGCTATAACCAAGCCATTGAAACTAACAAACTCAAACAGTTTGTTTATCAAGCGGTTACTACTGATTTAAACCTAACTGAGGCTGAAAAAAATTGGTTAGTCGCGCATCCTGTTATTCGTGTCGGCGCTAATCCTAATAAACAACCTTATGATTGGATCAATGAGCAAGGCCAGTATGTGGGCATGGGGGCTGATTATCTAAAGCTACTCGAACAAAAATTAGGTATTCATTTTACGGTAGTCAAACCAGGCGCTAGCTTGGCTGAGATATTAGAAATGATTAAAGGCGGTGACTTAGACATGCTTGCGGGTGTGATCATCACTGAAGAGCGTACAAGTTATTTAGACTTTTTAAACCCTTATATCAACTCACCTAATGTGATTATTGATAGAGGGCAGCAACTCTACACCAACCTAGATCAATTAAAAGGTCAAGTTGTTGCCATTGAAAAGACCTATGCCATGGAGGAATGGCTAAAACGTGATTATCCCTCGATTACCTTACTTGAGGCTGACAGTGCCCTAGCGGGTTTAAAACTGATAGAAGCTAAAAAAGCCGTTGCTTATGTGGGCGATCTTGCCACAAGCAACTATTGGCTTGAGAAAGAAGAGTTGAGCGATTTAAAGATTTCAGGTTACACGCAATATCGCAGCGATCGAACTATCGCGATTAGCAAACAAAACCCTGAACTCTCATCGATTCTTAACAAAGCCAGCTTGATGCTAGATCAACAACAAATCGATGATATTCCGCATCATTGGTTTAGCTTGCAAACGGGACAAGGCATTAGCAATAAAACTTTAAAGAAATACGCTGTATCTATAGCGATTGCATTTACGCTATTCAGTTTTTGGATCGTACGCTTAAACCGAGAAATTAATCAACGTAAGATCTTAGAACAACGTGAAAATCGCCGTAACAATGTCTTGGAAATGTTAACCAATCATCAACCGTTGACGTCTATACTGCATACTTTATGCAGCGATGTTGAGTATCTAGATCCTGATATCGCTTGTAGCATTCTTTTACTGAGTGATGATGGTAAGCACTTATTACATGGAGCAGCCCCTTCTTTACCCGACTTTTACTGTCAAGCTATCGATGGCTTGATCATTGGAGCCAATGTAGGCTCTTGCGGTGAATGTGCTTTTAGCGGCATTCCGGTGTTCGTGGCTGATATATTAACGCATCCAAACTGGAGCGCTTTTCGCGAATTGGTACAAAAACTCCCGTATCGAGCTTGTTGGTCTCAACCTATTAAGTCTATGAAGGGTGAATTGTTAGGAACCTTTGCTATTTACCATCGCAAAACAAAAATGCCGAGTGGCAAATCATTAGCATTGATCAAAGAAACCGCTGTTTTAGCGGCTGATGCCATTGAAAAATCTAAGCAAGATATGCAAACGCAGTTATCTGCTAAAGTTTATAGCTATGCTCGAGAAGGTATCTATATTACGGATAAAAAGGGCAATATTGTTGATTGTAATGAAGCCTTCTTGACCTTAAGTGGCTATAGTCGTGACGAATTGCTAGGCAAAAATCCTAGGATATTCAAATCGGGCCTCCATAATGAAACCTTCTACTCTAAAATGTGGCAAGCCATATTAACTGAAGGTTTTTGGAGTGGTGAAATCTCAAATGAATATAAAGATCATAAAAAAGCCCACTCTTTACATTCTATTACCGCCATCCGAAATGCTAACAATGAAATAGAACGCTTTCTAGCGATAACCACTGATATTAGTGAGTTAAAAAAATATCAACAACAGCTAGAGGACATCGCTTATACCGATACCCTGACGGGTTTACCTAATCGTTTATTATTAACCGACAGACTCGAGCAATTGATACTGCATGATAATCGCGAGCAGCTAAACTTAGCGCTGGCTTTTATTGATTTAGATGGCTTTAAAGCAATTAATGATAACTATGGCCATGATATCGGTGATCAATTTCTGGTCGAGATTAGTGAAAAAATGCGCGAAACCATTCGTGAAACTGATACCCTAGGTCGCTTAGGTGGTGATGAATTTATCGTCATTCTTAATCATCAAAAAGATATTGATTCATTTCATACCCCCACCCAAAAGCTCATAGACGCCTGTAGTACGCCTATTGAAATTCAAAATTTAACTTTAAGAGTATCAGCCAGTATCGGTGTGACTTATTATGAAGGACAAACCAATCGTGAGATTGATGCGAGCACCTTAATCCGCCAAGCTGATTTGGCGATGTATATCGCTAAACAATCAGGTAAAGATAAGTACCATTTATATGATGAGGACACCGATCAAGCCCTCAATACCCGCGATGAATTTATTAGAGACATCGACCTTGCCATTCAAGAGAATCACCTGGTTCTTTATTATCAACCTAAGGTCAATATGCGCACCGGTGAATTATTAGGTGTAGAAGCCTTAATACGTTGGAATCATCCCCAACGTGGCTTATTACAACCCGCGCAATTTTTACCGATGATTGAAAATCATCCTGTGGGTAATGATTTAGGTAATTGGGTGCTTAATCAGGCTTTAAGCCAAATTGACCGCTGGCAAGCGCTGGGTTTAAACATTGCCATCAGTATTAATATTGATGCTAAGCAGTTGGGTCAGTCTAGTTTTATAGAGGTATTAAGATCGGCTATCGCTGCTTACCCTAACTACGTTAAAGGAAGCTTAGAAATTGAGGTCTTAGAAACCACGGCCTTTGATAATCGTAAACAAGCTAATTTACTGATTACGGAATGCAAAAGACTGGGCATTAAGTTTTCTATAGATGATTTTGGCACAGGCTATTCATCGCTCACTTATCTAAAATCATTCCCCATCGACATGATTAAAATTGATCGTAGCTTCATCAAAGATATTATTACCAATATCGAAGATTTAGCCATCGTCGATAGCATCATTAGTTTAGGCGGCGGCATGGGACGCGCAGTCATCGCAGAAGGCGTTGAATCCATAGCCATCGGCGAACAATTAATAAAACACGGTTGTGAGTTTGGTCAAGGCTATGTCATAGCCAAACCGATGCCAGTAGAAGAATTGCTGGTATGGAAAGAGCAATGGAAACCCGATGCCTCTTGGACTAATGCTTAAACTCGGAACGCTGAGACGTAGACGTAGGCCGGAATAAGGCTTTAAGAGCGTAGCGAATAAAGCGTTTCCGGCACTGGTATCGATCGAACTGCCAGAAACGCCATCATGCGCTACGCTTAGATGGTCATCACCGGCCTACTTCTGGGTCCCCTAACTATTTCTAATAATGATAACAATCAATAAAATAAACCTGTGCTTAGCTCTATGCCTATCACTGACATCACTCCAAAGCCTAGCCTTCGATTGGACTAGCAGCAATGTTCAATACTTGCATGGCAGTGGTTATTTACTAGGTTCAAAAGATCGAGACATTATCACCGTTGAACATAGCGATGGCTGGAAATATGGCCAAAACTTCTTCTTTGTTGACACCATCTACCATGAAGAAAATCTAAATGGTTTCCAGTTTGAAGCCTATGGCGAGATATATAGCTATCTTAGCGCCAGCAAAATAACAGGCTTGCCTATCAAATATGGCCCGATAAAAGATATAGGTCTGACCTTGGGTTTTAACGGCGGCACACAACCTACACAAACCCCGTTTCGTGCTTATTTGGCGGGAGCAAGCTTACAATTCGATTTACCCCTGTTTAAATATCTGCAATTAGATTTCTTAGCTTATAAGAATGAATATCTAAATACGGCAAGCTTTCAGCTAACACCTTCATGGGAATTATCATTAGATAACCTCGGCTTACCGATTGTTTTCAGAGGCTTTATGGATTACGTCAGTGCAGGTGGAGCAGGCCCAGCATGGACGGTGCTCTTTCAACCCCAAATATTATTAGACGTAGGTCGATATTATGGCCATAAGCAGCAATTAATGTTAGGCATGGAATATCAATATTGGCATAACAAATTCGGCTTGATGAATTTTGATGAAAGCTTACCGCAATCAGTGGTGATATTTAGGTTTTGATGGAGTTTGGTAAAAGGAATAGTAGGTTGGTTCTTTAAAAACCAAGATATGAAAAAATAGGTATCAGTCTGTTGGGGGGCATGGCGCATATGATTTGCTTTTTTGATACTGGGCGAATCTGTCGCCCCTACAGTTTATGGGCTACAAAGATTTGTATTAGCCAAGGTTGGTTCTGCAAAAACCAAGATACAAAAAACAAATAGGTATCGGTCTGTTGGGGCGACAGATTCACCCAGTATGTTTTTATTTAAAAAGGCGAATGTCCCCTACAGTTTATAGGCATTAGGCAAGGTTGGGTTCTTCAAAAACCAAGTTACAAAAAAAA
>QVQD01000017.1 GCA_003584875.1 Methylococcales bacterium | reverse complement strand
TATATGGAAAGCATCTTTATGGGTAAATTTTGGAGGAGCACGGACACTCATTCATTATGATGAAAAGGATAATTTTTTATGTCAAATATCTGGTACAAAAAGAGTTATATTATTTCCCCCAGAAGATAGACACCTGCTTTATATGTTTAACCCTGTATCCTTAACAGTCGTAGACGAAATTCAGTATTTTATAAGGAGAGAGAAATCTATGGTATACATAGATACAGTAACAGATATTACAGATGTCGAAGGTATATACACAAAAACCATAGAGAATTATAAGATTCATCTTGCAGGATTCGATAGAGCTGTACCAGATGTATTAGATACTACCGCCGAGTTTAATGAAATTGATTTAACTGGCGGTAAAACTTATGGAAATACTATTTGTCAACATAATAAATTTTGGCACTTCTTTATAATCAAAGAAGGTGAAGGTGTACTTATGTTTCAGAATTTAAAAAAAGAATTCTACGTCAGGAAGAACTCTGTTATTATTTTTCCAAATACATTTGTATATCCATTTGTATTTTCAGGAGACTTAAAAATAATATTTCTTTGTAAGTAAATGGCACTACAACATGTAAAGAATATTATCATAGGAGCAGGTCCGGCTGGTATTCAGATGGGGCATTTCTTTGGTAAAGATGAAGAGTATCTTATTCTTGAAAGAAACTCAGAAGCTTGTAGTTTCTTTAGACATTATCCACGACAGAGAAAACTTATATCCTTTAATAAAGGTAGAAAACTTCGTTTTGACTGGAATTCATTTTTGGGGTCTGACATGTCTATGAGAGACTATTCTAAAGAATTATTTCCTTTTGCAGATGAGTATTTGAAATATGTGAATGATTTTGTTTCAAAACATGAAATCAATATAAAATACAATTACGAGGTGAAGAATATTTCAAAGGATGGCGGTGTATTTAAAATTAATGACGGAGAGTTTACAGCTGATCGGGTATTTTTTGGCATTGGTGTGAAGAAACGGCCAATTGATCCTTCTATTACGTATCCTCCTAATGTTACTGTTTATAGTTATGACAATATGCCAACGGATCCAGAAGTTTACAGAGACAAAAATGTATACGTTATTGGAGCTGGAAATGCTGGACTGGAGACAGTAAATTGGCTATCACCTATAGCTGATCGAATTATTTTATGGGGAGGAGAACCACGATTTGCTTATGAGACTCATTATCCCGGAGATAAACGAAGTGTAAATATGGCTTTTGTTGATACATATTTGCTCAAAGCAAATGTACTTATAAATACATTCAAAGGGAATACATTAACAAATCCGCAGAGTGAAGTATATAGAAAATTAATGCACGCTTTAGAGAAAGGAGCTTTGGATTGGACTGGAAAATTCGATATTGTTATTTTTTGTCATGGTTTCGAGTTTGATGATAGACTAATAAAAGATCTTGTAAAAGTGCACAAGTTTCCGGTATTAACTCCTCATTTTGAAAGTACAACAACCCCGGGACTATTTTTCATTGGAACTGGATCACAACATCATGATATGAAAATTGGAACTTCTTCATTTATTCACGGCTTCCGATACAATTGTGAATATTTACATAGATATCTTACAAATTCAATTGTATATAATAAAATTTCAACTGAACGTTCACTCGTAGACACTATTTTATATCAATTTTCAGAGAGTTCTTGTCTATATCATAGATTTAATTATTTTTGCGATTTGATCGGAATATTACAAGATAATACATTTGAATACGTGAAAGAAATTCCTATAAGTGCAGTTGAATATTATACCAAACCCACTTGGAAGGATTTTTTTACAGTAAGTCTTGGACATCATTTGAAATTTGTACACGGAGAACCTGTTGGTCTGACATTTAGGCGAGCAAACCAACCAGGAAAAGCATCTGAATCAATCGTCATTCATCCAATGATTCATTATAAACAAAAAATATTACATTTTGTTGAAGATGCATTTTTTACGTGGCAAAATCAGGCTGGTCAAGTTGTTATGGAACTCTATTTAAGCTATATTCTTGGTAGAATGTATGAAGATGAGTTAAATGCATCACTTAAAGCTTTAGACAATGCTTGTCCCGCGAGTATCGACTTAAAAAAGTAATTGTCATTTATAAATATATATGGACCTTTTATTTGAAATACCTCATAATTTGCCATTAGATATATGTAAAGAACTTATTGATAAATTTGAAAATGATACAAGAAAAAAGCCAGGAGTTATTGGTTCAGGATTGAATCTAGACATTAAAAGTTCAATCGATCTTCCAATAAGTAGACTTCAAGATTGGGATGAAATGACAACTATACTTAAAAAATATCTGGATAAAGGAATAGCAGAGTATAATAAGTTTTTAGTAAATAAACTTCCTATTTCAATGGATATGTCTCGTCTTACGTGTAGTGCATTTCAAATTCAAAAGAGTGGACATTATAAATGGCATGTTGATACTCGTATAGAATTTGGTAAAGTTAGAGTTTTGACATATATCTGGTATCTCAACACTATCGAAGACGGTGGTGAGACAGGTTTTGTATACAAAAAAGTCAAACCTGAGGCAGGAAAACTGGTCTTTTTTCCAGCAACATGGGATTATGTACATTGTGGATTTCCAGCCGAGAATAAATATATACTCACTGGGTGGTTGTGGTCAGAAGTGAATCAAGTGTAATATTCTTAAAGTCATCTATCGTTTTACATGAATCCCATACGGAGTGAGTAGGCATATCTCTCAGTACTTGTTTTTTCTTTAGAATAACTGAATTATCTATTCCCATTTCTATAGTCTTCATAGACTCAATATCTAGTTTATTAAGAGCATCATTTCTATCACTTCGTAGCTTATTTATAAAATAAGCTTTTGCCTTTACCATGCATGGTACTATAGAACCATTCTCTATTTTATGATATTTGAGATCTTCAAACTGAGGAAGAGTACTCGGCCATGTACTCTGTATAACTCGAGATTTCGACACCTCATATAAAACATATGGTCTTCTTTTTGCACCCGTTAAAAGTAACATTGAATTTATATTATTATCAAAAATGTGGCATACTGTAGGCATTTCTACAGTAGGATCTGAGAAATCAGGGGAATAAAATATAAGATAGTGTGTCAAAGACATTATATTCTAGTATTAGAATAAAACTGCTATATTTGTCACCTGATTCGTTGCAGACCCATACCCATGCATACCATATACTCCATATCCATACCCTCCCCCTTGAGCAAAATATTGATATGTATATTGTTGTTGCCAATTCCCTGAGGGACCATCATTTATAATTGCTATACTCGATTGTCCATAATCTCCTCCTAAGATTGTATTATAATAAACATATATTTCGTTGTTTCCACCACCGCCTGCGCCATGATTAAAATTTGCCGCCGTAGTTCCTTGACCAGGGTTCCATCCATAATTTGAATTATAAGCGGCTCTTACTGTAGCTCCACCCGAAGTAGTTGCACTATCAGCTAATGATGAATGCTGCGCATAATCCCAATTTCCTTGGCCATATCCCTGGAAATTGCCGCCTTGAGCATTCCCTTGCAATGTGCCCTGGAAATTGCCTTGGGCAGTGCCTTGAGCATTCCCTTGTAATGTGCCCTGGAAATTGCCTTGGGCAGTGCCTTGAGCATTCCCTTGCAATGTGCCCTGTGTGTTTCCAGCCCATGTTCCCTGGCCATATCCCTGGAAATAGTCAGCATGTTGCCCTTGCAATTGGCCCTGGAAATTGCCTTGGGCAGTGCCTTGAGCTGAACCTTGAAGAGTTCCAAAGAACACCATTCTATCTTATATTAATATTTAAAAAGAAAACATGTAGATACACATATATGGCACTTGTGTACGAAAATGTACTTACACAAGAACAACAAAATACAATTGAAAATATAGTTACAAATGTTCGATTTCCTTGGAATGTTCTCGCAAAGACTGTCCTTCATTCCGAGGAAATAGTAGATGATAATATTTATGATGATTTTCCAGTCCTTTTTCACATGTGTTATGAAAAAGGATCACAAGCAATTTCTCCTTTTTTTCCATTATTTAAACAAGTTCTTTTAGACTTTTGTGCGTCACAAGACATTAAGGATGTTGAAATACTTCGTATTCGTGTTAATATGTATTTTCAGGCTGGAATGAAACCGGAACAATATACAACACCTCATATTGATACATATAGAAATGACGAAACGACTGATACTGATTTTATAGTACTCATTTATTACATTATGGATTCAGATGGACCTACCGTTTTATTCAAAGGTCATCCAGAATATCACATTGAACAAAAAATACATCCCAAAAAGGGAAGATTTATTATGTTCAGAAATAAACGACATGCAGGATCTTTTCCTATACATCATAAAATACGAGCTGTCATAAACTTCAACTTCAGATCTAGCAATCTGTCGAACCTGGATAAAGAGTTTTCAGCTGATTATAAAATGTAGTATATAAATTTTCATCAGTGATTACATTACTTGAAAAATGTAGATTCAAGTTTTCAACTGGAGGTAATTTTTTATCCGTACTGGAATACATTTTATACATCCCATTGAAATTATATGTATTACTTACTGGATCTTTCCAAATCGATATGCCATTGTATGATATACACGCATATACATTACTTACTACAATTCCAGAAGGCAAAGTTGCTTGCGGTATAATAATACCCATTTACTGTTTAGCAATAAGTTTTTCAAGTGCATCTAAACGCTCTCTCGCTTCTCTAAGTTCTTGACGGGTATGTTTCAACGCTTCTACAAGTATAGGTGTAATCTTGTCAAAATCGATAGTTAAATAGTCAAATGTATTTTCTGTATTCAGAGATGCTCCAGCCTTATTTACTCGAACAGCCCCTGGAAGAACATTCTGAACATCCTGAGCAATAAGCGATAGACTTTCTTCATTTTCTTTTACTGCACCGGAAGTAATCTTTTCACCAACGTCACTCCACCTGAAACGATAAGCAGTCATTCCATTCAAAATTTCATCATAATCTTCAACCTGTACAAAATCCTTTTTGAGACGACGATCCGACCAATTTGTTGTTATATTACCGACACAGTACCAGTTACGACTGGCATCTGAATAAATATCCCAACCAACGCCGTTCATGTATATGCCACACGATCTATCACCAGCTGTTGTACCCATCATTAAAGTTAATTCTTGATTTGTAAACCGTATTCCATTCCATCCATTGATTGCATTACCGGAATCTATTTTCCAATTTCCATAGTAGGCGTCATTTTTATAGAAACTATTTCCATATGTATCATTGTATAATCCAGCTGTGCCGTAGTTGGAAAACCAGTCATTCGTGTATCGACGACCAACTGCGAAATCATTGCCATTCACGAAAAACTTGTACCCCGTGTTTTGCCCTCCAACACCTACAGTTCCTGACTGGAGGTACATAAAGTCACCCGCCCCATTCCAATCCCAGAACCTCATATTCCTATGCGCAATGCGGACGAATGTACCCTGGTCCTCAAAGTCGAAGCCGTTGCCATTTGTGCCGCCGTTGCCACCAAAGAAGTTGTGTGTCCCGTACCCGTTATATCCTCCATTCAC
>QVQD01000080.1 GCA_003584875.1 Methylococcales bacterium | reverse complement strand
ACATGGCTACATGGCTACATGGCTACATGACTTTGATTTTACCTGTTCAGAGTAAAAATCAAGGACAATAATAAGGAATAATAAAAAGCTTGGTATTGATCGTTTAACCTAACTATTTGCCAATACAAAAACTAGAGAAGATTTTACCTAACAGGTCATCAGAACTGACTGTTCCGGTGATTTCGGCAAGGCTCATTTGAGCTTGTCTTAAGTCTTCAGCAACTAATTCGCCTGCTTGCTTATATTGCAATTGCTCTAGGGCGTTTTCTACCAATTGATGACTGCTTGTGATTGCTTCTATATGACGTCTTCTAGCTATAAAAACATCGTTGGTATTATCGTTAAAGCCAACTGATTCTTTTAGATGCTGTTTTAACAAATCCATGCCCTGTCCTGTTTTAATAGACAAGTAACATTCGTCGCCATTTTTTGTTTTTATTAGCTTGGGTTCTATACCTAATAAATCTATTTTATTGTAGACCTTAATAAGGTCAATATTATCGGGTAGACTATTTAGGATTTCTTCTGAATCATGCTCTCGCGCATCGATGAGTAGCACTATTTTATCGGCTTTTAAGATTTCTTGGTGCGCACGGCGCATACCTTCTTTTTCTATTAAATTATCGCTATCTCGAAGGCCTGCAGTATCTATAATATGTAAAGGCATTCCATCTAGTTGAATATGCTCTCTCAGCACATCTCTAGTCGTGCCTGCTATGTCTGTTACGATGGCCGCTTCATGTCCAGCCAGTGCATTTAGAAGACTAGATTTACCTGCATTAGGCTTGCCCACCAAAACGACTGTCATGCCATCACGCAATAAACGACCTTGTTGTGCTGTTTTTAATATCTTTGCGAGGCTATGCAATAAACGAGTAATGCGGCTTTCGACGACACCATCCGTTAAAAAATCAATTTCTTCATCGACAAAATCAATAGCGGCTTCTATATAAATACGAAGCTCTGTTAGCTCTGTCACTAATTCATTGATTTGCTCAGAAAATAGCCCTTGCATAGATTTTTGTGCGGATCGTACCGATTGCTCAGTACTACTTTCAATTAAATCAGCAACGGCTTCAGCTTGGGCTAGATCAAGTTTGTTATTTAAGAAGGCACGTTCGGTAAATTCTCCTGGATTAGCTAATCGAGCGCCTAATGAAAGCACTCGCCTTAACAACATATCCAACACGACTGAACCACCATGGCCTTGTAGTTCTAATATATCTTCGCCTGTATAAGAAGCAGGGGCAGGAAAGTAAAGACTGATACCTGAATCAATGATGTCGCCTCGTTCATCTATAAAGGATGTAAACAGAGCGTGACGGGGAGTTAGGGATTTATTAAGTAGATGTTTTGCAATTTCAGTGACTAAAGCCCCTGAAATTCGAATGATACCCACACCGCCATTCCCTGGCGGTGTTGCAATTGCTGCAATAGTATCTTGTGCTATGAGCACTTATGCTTCTTTTTCTATTTGCTTAGTAATATACGTTTGCTGAATGATAGATAAGGTATTGTTGCAAACCCAGTATAAAACCAAACCCGCTGGAAAAAACAAGAAGAAAATAGTGAAGACGATAGGAAACATCTTCATTACTTTAGCTTGTAGCGGATCAATCGGCGCTGGGTTTAAACTTTGCTGAATTTTCATGGTAATACCCATGATAACTGGCAAGATATAAAAAGGATCTTGTATTGATAAATCCTGTACCCAGAGCATAAAAGGCGCTTGACGAAATTCAACTGTTTCACTCAACACCCAATACAAAGCCATAAATACCGGTATTTGTATGAGTATGGGTAAACAGCCCCCTAAAGGATTTACTTTTTCCTTTTTATACAAGCCCATCATTTCAGTATTGAAACGAGGCCTGTCATCTGCAAATCGTTCTTGCAACTCTTTAAGGCGAGGCTGAATTTTACGCATTTTAGCCATTGATTTGAAACTGGCTTGCGATAAGGGAAAGAACAACAATTTGATACAAAATGTTACACCCATAATAGCCAAGCCCCAATTACCAATAGCATCATGAATCAAATTCAATAACGAATAGATAGGCTTACCAATGAAAGTTAAGACACTATAGTCAACCGTCAGCTCAAGACCTGGTGCTATGGCTTCCATCATTGGTTGAACTTTAGGTCCTGCAAATAAACTTGCAACAAATTCTGCTTCGGTATTATTCTCAACCGTCACTGAAGGTGAATAGGTACCAATCACATAACGACCATCTTTAAGCTCTTTGGTGTAAAAATGATTTTCTTGATCAGCAGGTGGTATCCAAGCAGAAGCAAAATAATGCTGAATCATAGCTGTCCAGCCACCTTTAGTAGCGACATCTAATGTTTCATCTGCCATGTCTTCAAAGCTTATTTTTTGATATTTATTTTTTTCAGTATAAATAACACCGCCGTTATAAGCTCTCATGCCTCCAGTTAATATATTACCTTTGTCAGATGAATCAGGCGCTCTTAATAACTGGCTATATTGCCTACCTGACCAAGCTTTACCAGAATTATTACTGACTTTTTGATCCAGTATTATTTCGTAGCTTCCACGCTTTAAAGTAAATAGCTTACTAATAACAAGGCCATTATGATCTGTCCAAGTTAGAGGAATGGTTAAACTATCTTGTCCCGGCTGCAAGCTATAATGGTCTTGCTCAGCAGAGAAAACCGTATAATGGTTGGGTGCTGCGGCTAAGCCACTCCCTGCAATCAAACCACTTTGCGCAACAAATAGCTTGTCTTGATTATTGTCAAACAAACGTACTGGCGTGGTATTAATTTCGGCAGGATTTAAACCAACCATTACTCGTAATTTATCGACAATGGCATTTGTTTTGTCTATTGGGTAACTCAATAGATCTAAGTTAGTAACTGTGCCACCTTGTAAATCAATTTCAAGTGCAATGACATCTGTTTTGACGGTTATTGTTTTAGCAATTGGAGTTGAAGCATCAGGAATAGCGACAGCGTTATGTCCAGTGCTTTCCTTTTGCAAGCTTGCATCTGTCGATGCCAATGGCAAGTCTTCTTTAGCGGGCACGGGTGGATTTACAATTGCAGCTACTTCAGGTTTTGGACCGTAGTCTAACTCCCAAGCCTGCCACAGCATAAATACCAGCATTGCAAAAGTAACGATCAGTATAAATCTTATATTATCCATTCTTTTTACCAAATTTTTCTGGAACGTTATCAATGCCGCCTTCATTAAAAGGATGGCACTTTAATAATCTTTTTAGGGTGAGATAGGAGCCAATAATAGCACCATGAGACTGAAGTGCTTCTACGGAATAACTTGAACAGCTTGGATAAAAACGACAATTTGAGCCAAGCATGGGACTTATAAAGTATTTATAAAACTTTATAATGGCTATGAATATGTAGCGCATCGAGATACCAACCTAAGCCAATGTTTTTCAAGTGACTTTCTTAATAAGTCGGCAGGAGCATCAATAGCCTCCTTACGTGCCAGTACAACAATATCCATCCCCCCCAAATTTTGTTGTTTTATTCTAAAGTTTTCCCTGACAGTCCGCTTAATCATATTTCTATCTACGGCTTTTTTTATATTTTTTTTAGCAATTGCCAATCCTAACCTGGGATGATCGAAATCATTCCTTGTTGCTAATAGGGTAAAATAGTTATCACTCGATTTCACAGGATTAGCAAATACATTTTTATATTCAGCTGGTTTTTTTAACCGTAACTGTGGGGGAAAGCTGAAACTGTGTTCCGTCACTCAGTGCCAACTAAACCGTTAACTCAGCGCGACCTTTTGCTCTGCGAGCATTTAAAACTTTACGACCGCCAACAGTTGCCATTCTTGCACGAAAGCCATGAGTTCTAGCGCGTTTTAGTTTACTGGGTTGGTATGTTCTTTTCATAGTAATAGGACCTTAACAAATTGAGTGTTAACAAAAACACATAAAAAAGACTAGGGATGATAAAATAATACGCATTAACTGTCAATTCTGTAATGCAATATTTTATTACTGTATAGTAATAGTCTAGGATTTTTTCATAAACATCTAATTAAAATAATACCTCATTCAATGAATTCAATTTGGGATAACTGCCTTACTAAGCTTGAAAATGAAATCTCAAGTTCTGACTTTAGTACATGGATACGGCCTTTACAAGCTATTGAAGCTGACGGCAGATTAAAATTATTAGCGCCCAATCGTTTTGTTTTAGATTGGGTAAAGCAACATTTTTATGAAAAAATCGAAGAATCTATCCATCAGATTTCCAATGGTACAGTAGAGCTTAATCTTGAAATTGGCTCCAGAACCCAGGCAGTAACTAGCCCTATAAATAGCCATAAACACGCTGAAGCAAAAAAAACCATCCCAAATTTTCTTAATAAAGCCTTTACATTCGAAAACTTTGTTGAAGGAAAATCCAATCAATTAGCGAGAGCAGCCTCTATTCAGGTCTCTGAAAACATAGGAAAAGCCTATAATCCATTGCTTATTTATGGCAGTTCAGGTTTAGGCAAAACGCATATTATGCACGCCATTGGTAATGCGGTTTTACTAAAGAATCCCTCTGCTACCATTGTTTATTTACATTCTGAAAAATTTGTACAGGATATGGTCAGAGCCTTACAGCAAAACTCAATTAATGCCTTTAAGGATTATTATCGTAGCATTGATGTTTTACTAATTGATGATATTCAATTTTTTGCTGGCAAGGAACGCTCTCAAGAAGAGTTTTTTCATACGTTCAATACTTTATTAGAAAAAAAGCACCAAATCGTTTTAACCTGCGACAAATATCCAAAAGAAATCGTGGGACTTGAAGATCGATTAAAATCAAGATTTGGTTGTGGCCTTCCTGTTTCTATAGAAGCACCTGACATGGAAACGAGAGCCGCTATTTTATTAAAAAAGGCCGCTCAAGTTAATATTACATTGCCACAAGAGGTTGCTTTTTTTATTGCTAAAAAAATCCCCTTTAATGTTCGCGATCTTGAAGGAGCGCTAAGACGCGTCATTGCAAACTCTCAATTTACAGGCCGTGAAATAACCATAGAATTTACTAAAGAAGCCCTGCACGACCTAATTACACTGAAAGATAAATTGGTCAATATTGAAAACATACAAAAAACAGTGGCTGAATATTATAAAATTCGAGTGGTTGATTTATCCTCTAAAAATAGAAAACAAAATGTAACTCGCCCCAGACAAATGGCTATGTGCTTGGCCAGAGAATTAACCTCACATAGTTTTCCTGAAATTGGCGATAACTTTGGCGGGCGTGATCATACAACGGTTATGAATGCTTGCAAGAAAATCAATTCATTAAAAGAATCTGATCATAAACTTGCAGAAGATTACTCTAACTTATTAAGAACACTTTCTCCCTAAGATAACAACTCTGCGTAACTGGCCTTAAGTCAATGACCATCTGACTCTAAAGTGATCATACTTCCTTGGAGAGGGCTTGTTTCTAGCTTAGATGCATAGGTATCTACACAATTTTCTTATCGGCGTGGAAACGATAAAAAACACCGTAGGGGCGTATGAAATACGCCCCTACGATCTTCAACACAGATTATCGTTCGCGCGTGGGAATGCTAACCATTATTTGTGTAGATACCTATGCTTAGATGACAG
>QVQD01000103.1 GCA_003584875.1 Methylococcales bacterium | reverse complement strand
TGCATACGCCCTTATAAAATAAGCTCTATAACATTGGACTTTCGATGTTGGGCGTATGCAATACGCCCCTACGGTGTTTTTTTATCGTTTCCACGCTGATAAGAAACTTGTATAGATACCTATGGCCTAGAAGGTATCGAAATACTTGAAAATAAGCAAAAAAACAGGCAGTTTTAGAGCGCCAAATTGGCTTTTATCAGCTGACGATTGTACTTTGATGCGACAAATAGGCAGTTTCCTTTAACTCAAATTGGAATCGCTCGCGTCCAGTTAGGATTTGATAGCGACGCGTTGCAACTTTACTCTTCTCGATTTGCAATATGAGTAATCGCTATTGGCAGCGATTGCTGACTAATTGCTGAAAAATATTTTTCTCGGCGATAATAGGCTGATCAAAGTGCAATTGAAATCAAACAAACTGGAAGATTGTCGCTTAAAACTCGAAAAGTTTATTGCTAAATTACATTCCGCTAAGATAAAACTGTCCTTAAACTGGGTTAAATTCAATCACAGAATCAATTAAGTAGCACTTAATTGCCGGAAACGCCACCATACGCAACGCTTAGGTGATTTATTTCCGACCTACATCTACAGGCACTATGCTTCCAGAATGTAATGCACTAGCAAGTAAGGCCTGATGTATGCCGATGTGTTTTAGGTTTTGTAAATCTTGATAATGCCGTATGCCCCCCGCAGCAACAAAGTGCTGTTCTGGATAATGCTTACAAAAGTCACTTAATGTTTCTAAATCGGGTCCTTGCTGACTGCCGACTCGATTTAAGGTCATGATGATAATCGTCTCTGGCCATAAGTTTTGATCGCTAAAGAGACTAGGCGCACCTAAAGCCTCCGATTTTCCATAATCCAACGATAGAATAAAGCGCTTTTTAAAGGCCTTAAGTTCGAAAAGTTGGTCTTCGTTATAACTTTCACTGCCTAATACCGGAAGATGATTGTCTGCATAATCTTTAACCGTTTGATAACCGCTATCTATCCAAAAGGTTTTTTGCGGATAAGTCTTAAGCAAATCATTTATGAGTGCTTCATGATGACCTTGTTCAGTAATGGCATTTAAATCGGCGATATAAAAGCAATCAAAATCGGCTAGTGTCAGAAAAGCGGATATCACTTTAAAAAGATCTGCTGAATGACAGAGCTGAGTATTAATGGGCTGATATTGATCACGTAAGCCTAAATGCGCGTGGACGACTACACCGTCTTTTAGATCAATAACGGGAATTATTTTCATGGGTAAAGCTGATGTCATAGTTCTGATGATAAACTGTGTGTATGAAAATTTTAGTATTTGAGTATATCACTGGCGGCGGCTTTAATAAGCAGTATCTACCTTCAGCTTTGTTGGCTGAAGGTAGATTAATGCTGCAAGCCTTGTTGGATGATATGCGTCGCTATGCAAAGCAAGGCCAGGAGCTTGAAGTGGTGGTGATGCTAGACGAGCGCCTTAAAACCTTGATTAATACTTCGGGTATGCAAGTGGTTTTTATTGCGCCAGAACAAAATACCTCTGATGAATTTAAGCGCTTAGCGCAACACTGTGATGCTATCTGGCCGATTGCACCAGAGTTTGATGGTCTATTGCAAAGCTTGTGTCAGAACGTAGCTGATTTAAATAAGTTGTTATTAACGTCTCCTGCACACGCTGTGGCGTTAACTGGCGATAAATGGTTAAGCTATCAACATCTTAAGCAACATCATATTGCCACTGTGTCTAGTCGATTATTTACAGGCGTTGATCAATATGATCAGCAACAGGGTGGCGATTCAACCTGGGTCGTTAAGCCTTTAGATGGTGTGGGTTGCGTAGATAGTTATATCCTTAGGGAAAGAGAAGATTTTATCGCTATGCAGGCGCGTAGTGGTCGTTATATTATTCAGCCGCAATTAACAGGGCTCACGACCAGTTTATCGTGTTTGTTTAAACAAGGTCGAGGCTGGTTGCTGTGCGCTAATCAGCAGCACTTTACAATTATCAATCAACAATATCATTTGAATCAACTTGTCGTGAATCATAGCTCTAATTTAGAAGCTTATAGCGCTTTAGTGGATGCTATTGCACAATCATTGCCCGCTTTATGGGGTTATGTAGGTATCGATTTAATAGAGACGCCTGAACAAACATGGGTGCTAGAAATTAATCCGCGCTTAACGACTTCTTATGTGGGTATATACGAAGCCTTAGGGATTAATGTCGTTGAGGCTGTTATGCAATTAATTGGCGGTGAGCCGCTTTTAAAAACTCAGGATCGCCAAGCGGTCACTCTACAGGTCTCATCATGTCTTTAATCAATAAAGTGGGTTGGGATATAGGTGGCGCTCATGTTAAAGCCGCTGTTATCAATGCTCAAGGTGAATTGCTGGCTGTTTATCAACAGCCTTGTCCATTATGGAAGGGCCTAGAGTATTTGCAGCAAGCAGTCAGAGGAATCCTAGCGCAGATCAATCAGCCAGTTAATTGTCATGCCATCACTATGACTGGCGAGTTGGTGGATTTATTTGTCGATAGGGATGATGGCGTAAAACAAATCATCGGCACTATGCAGGCTTTACTGGCGGGTCAACGCTGTTATATCTATGCCGGTTTAGCTGGGTTTATCTCGGCGGAACAAATTGAAACTACACATTATTCAGCCATTGCTTCGGCAAATTGGTTGGCGAGTGCAAGCTTTGCTGCACAAAAAATAGGCAGTGGTTTATTTGTTGATATCGGCAGCACCACGACTGATATTCTGGTGCTTAAAGAGGGCGATGTTAAGGCTCAAGGTTATAGCGATTATGAGCGCTTAATCTCTAAAGAGTTAGTGTATACCGGCATCGTTAGAACAGCAGTAATGGCTGTTGCACATTCAGCACAAGATCAAGGTCAAGACATAGGTATTATGGCAGAATATTTTGCGACTATGGCTGATGTTTATCGAGTGACCGGTGAGCTCGATGAAGCTCATGATCAAACTGAAACCGCTGATGGTAATGAGAAAACCTTAATCGCTAGTGCTAGACGTTTATCACGATTATTAGGCAGTGACTTTGTTGTAGAGGAGTTGCCTCGCTGGATAGCCTTTGCAGAAAATATTCGTGAACAACAGTTACAAAAAATATTGCAAGCGAGTTTGTATCGATTGCAAGTCGATGGACTTGATCAACAACACCCTTTAATAGGCGCAGGTGTCGGGCGTTTTTTAGTTAAAGAACTTGCTCAGCGATTAGGTCGACCTTATGTTGATTTTATTGATTTACTGCCTAATACTGTTATACAAATTGGGCTAAATGCAGCGGATTGTGCGCCCGCAGTCGCTGTCGCCCGTTTGCTCACTGAGTCGGATAAGAATTAAATGAATAAGCCATTAACACCGAAAGCACCTAAGAGTACCGAAGCCAAGGTTGTTAGTGCGCCTAAAGTGAAAGCAGTTAAAAAACCTGCTCAAAAGAAGCCAGTGCCTAAACCTAAACCCTCAATCTCATGGTCTTATCGATTATTATTGATCGCTATTGAGTTGCTAGGTTTAGCTATGACAGCTGTTTTTGTCATTATGATGTTATTAGGCTATTCGGCTAGCTTATTTACAGGCACCAGTTTCTTTGCCAATTTATTGCCTTTTGCTGTCGGAGTTTTAGCTTTAATAGTCGCTATGGCCGGTATATTAATAGGCTGGTATCAATTTAGAAAATGGTTGTATAGCAAGCAATTATTATGTCCAGCAATACTCTCTATTAGTATGGCTCTAGGGACAGGTTGGTATTCTATGCAAGAACAATTTTCACCGATACATGCCCACTTTCGCACTTTAGTAGGCGGTAAGCAAGAAGCCGCTAAAGTGACTATTGCTCATCAAGTTTATGCTGCTTATAGACGTTATGACGCTACACAATTACAAACCATGGTGCAACGTGCTCAAGAATATAATGCTGTAATTAATGAAGCGGCAACAGAGTTCGGGCTTGATCCGGCCCTATTGCAGGGCGTTGCGGCAACTGAATCTTCTTTTTTACCCCGTAATAGCAGTGATGGGGGTCATGGCTTATTTCAAATCACCCAAGTGCCTAAAGTTGTAGTAGAACAGGCCGGCAAGCGCTTGGCTGAACATCAAATGTCTTTACATAATCATCGTCATAATGCTTTTCTAGCGGCTGCCACGCTTAAATATTATTTAGCTGAAATGAAGGGGGATTTATTCTTAGGCTTATTGGCTTATAACATAGGTCCGGCTAATGGTGGTTTACGCTTTATTATGCAGCAATATGGCGCCACCGATTTCGTGAGTATTCAGCCTTATTTACAGAGCTTGCCAAGGGATTATCCTATCCGTGTTTTATCGTACGCACTGGCTTTTAGAGTCTGGCATAAAGAAGGTAAATTACTGCCTTATGAAGAAGGCAGCAATGCCTTACATATACAATATATTGGGATTCCTGGTTTACAAGAGGATTATTTAGGTTAGCTAAGTTTTAAGATGTCGGGTTAGCGATAGCGTAACCCGACAAGGTATGAAAACTTGGCGGTTGAAAATGTCGGGTTACGCTGCGTTAACTCGACCTACGCGATTATGAGATTTCACGTCAAAATACTTTGTAATTGATAAATTTGTATAATCAATTAATTGAGCGTTATGCAAATGTAGGTCGGGTTAGCGATAGCGTAACCCGACAAGGTATGAAAACATTGGTGGTTGAAAAAGTCGGGTTACGCTGCGCTAACCCGACCTACGCGACTTATTAGTAAATAGTTCGTAATTCAGACAGATAACATTTGCCTATGCAATATCGACGCGCATTTACACCTGGCGGCAGCTTCTTTTTTACCGTGGTCACACAGGCAAGAAAGCCAATCTTCGCAAACTCAGAAACGGTTGATGTTTTGCGTGAAGCTTTTCGTAATGTGCGAAAATCAAGGCCATTCCAAATAGATGCGATAGTAGTCTTGCCTGAACATTTACATTGCATTTGGACGTTACCGTCCAATGATGCCGATTTTTCTACACGCTGGCGCTTGATTAAAACTTGGTTTAGTAAGCATTGTGATCCTGAGTTGCGTCCAGCGCCAGATCTCGCTCGCAAGGCCAAGCATGAACAAGCGTTGTGGCAGCATCGTTATTGGGAGCATCAATTGCGAGATGAGAGTGATTTTGCCCGTCATGTCGATTACATCCATTACAATCCGGTTAAGCATGGTTTGGCTACATCACCAATGGCTTGGCCGTATTCCAGTTTTAGTCGTTATGTTTTAGCGGGTATTTACCCGCCAGATTGGGGTGGCGACGTTATCAATTTAGACGGCATAGGGCATGAGTAGTCATTAATATAATGTCGGGTTACGCTGCGCTAACCCGACCTACGCGATTATGAGATTTCACGTCAAAATACTCTGTAATTGATAAATTTGTACAATCAACCGATTGAGCGTTATGCAAATGTAGGTTGGGTTAGCGATAGCGTAACCCGACAAGGCATGAAAACTTGGTGGTTGTAAAAGTCGGGTTACGCTGCGCTAACCCGACCTACGCGATTATGAGATTTCACGTCAAAATACTCTGTAATTGATAAATTTGTACAATCAACCGATTGAGCGTTATGCAAATGTAGGTTGGGTTAGCGATAGCGTAACCCGACAAGGCATGAAAACTTGGTGGTTGTAAAAGTCGGGTTACGCTGCGCTAACCCGAC
>QVQD01000084.1 GCA_003584875.1 Methylococcales bacterium | reverse complement strand
GCTCTTCTCGCCATAGGCGCTGATACAGGCCCTAAAATCTGAGTATGCCGAACGTTTAGTGTTTTTATCAGCTCATTAAGTGCTTGAAAAAAAGTTGAAGGCAAGCCAGCATCTGTGGCTTGCACTCGCAATAAAGCTTGAAAACTAAAAGGCGGTAGCGATGCTTGCTTACGTTCAGCCAACGCTGAAATGGCAAAACTTTGATAGCCCTGATCAATTAAGGTGGTTAATAAGGGATGATCGGGTTGCCTCGTTTGCATAATAACTTTACCTCGCTTTTCTGCACGCCCTGCACGACCAGAAACCTGAACAATCATTTGCGCCAATTTTTCGGCCGCATGAAAATCAATACTAAACAAACCACTATCAACATCTAAAATAGCGACTAAAGTTACATTAGGAAAATGATGACCTTTAGCAAGCATCTGCGTACCTAAAATAATATCGACTTCACCGTTATTTATTTTCTGTAGATAATCTTCTAGCACGCCTTTACGTTGCGTAGAATCACGATCTAAGCGCACAGTGACCTTATCAGGAAATAATTCGGCTAATACCTTTTCTACACGCTCAGTTCCAAGACCTAAGGGCGTGAGCTCGCCAACCTTACAGTCAGGACAGCTTCTGATCAAAGCCTCTTCTTTAGCGCAATGATGACAACGCAAGCAATTTTCATCAAAATGAATCACCAAATTAGCATCACAATGATGACAACGCGCCACCCAACCGCAGCCGTGACATATTAAAGTCGGCGCAAAACCACGTCGATTTAAGAACAACAAGACCTGTTCTTGTTTAGCTAAGGTTTTATGCATTTCTTCTAATAACGCAGCAGACAAGCCTTCTTGCATCCGTTTATTTCTAATATCTAACAGATGTAAAGATGGCTCTATCGCCTTACCTGCCCTTGCAGGTAAGGCTAATAATTGATAACGCTGTTTGTTAGCATTCTGCACACTTTCTAAGGAGGGTGTCGCTGAGCCTAATAACACTGGAACATCTAACAACTGACCACGAACCACGGCAATATCTCTAGCTGAAAAGCGAAAACCTTCTTGCTGTTTAAAAGACGCGTCATGCTCTTCATCGAGAATAATCAAGCCTGGTTTTTTTAAAGGAGTAAATAAAGCCGAACGCGTCCCTAATAAAATAGCCGCCTGTCCTTGCTGCATTTTTAACCAAGCAAGTGCTCGCTGCTTGTCGGTCAATTTAGAATGCGACAGCACTATATCAACCGAAAATCGCTGCCTAAATCGATCCTCTAATTGCGGCGTCAAAGTGATTTCTGGCACCAAGACTAACACTTGCAGGCCACGCTCTAAGACGCTTTTAATGATCTGTAAATAGACCTCAGTCTTACCACTACCCGTGACACCCTCCAATAAAAACACACCAAATTGACCAAGACTGCCACAAACCGCAGCTATTGCTTGTTGCTGCTCAGTATTGGCGGTTAAAGCGGGCTTGCTCATTAAAACATCCGCATTGGTGCAATCCCCCTCAGTCAGGCTAAGTTGTATGAGTTGCTTGCTTAGTAATTGTTTAAGCGCAGGCTTCCAACCCTCTCCCAATAAAGCAAGCTCAGTTTCTGTGAGATTAGCTGAATTGCTTTGAAACTTTTCCAAGACTCGCTGCTGGTTAGCACTACGCTTTAATTGTTGGCTGTCTGTTGCAAGTCCTAAATCGGTCAAGGCATAACGTTTTATGGGCTTGATTAGTAAGACTTTACCTTGCCTTAATGCTGCAGGAAATGCAGTCGCAATCACCACACCAATAGGGTGATGATAATAACTAGCAGCCCACCGCAACAAGCGCAGGTCTTTAGGAGATAACAAGGGATATGGATCAATGAACCGAATAATCGGCTTGAGCTTACTCAGCTCAAATTCACTTTGAGTAGTTATTTCTAACAAATAAGCCATTTTTTTGCCATTACCAAAAGGCACCTCGACTCGCATTCCTGGCTGAATGGTGTCTAGTTCAACATCTTCCGGCGCAAGATAATCGAATAAACCATAAATAGGAATAGAAATAGCCACTTTAAAAATGAGCTGATCGGATTGTTGCATAGTGGAAAATTATTGTTACTAAAAAATGGTAGAGCTAAGTAGTTATAGTTATTAAAGAATTTAAGTTACCCACAGAAGCTGTGGATAACTTTGTGAATAAGTGCTGTTCATTGTCTCTTAATACTGATTTCATCTAGACTTTTGTTAAATTGACCAATTATTATACAATAGAGAATAAACAATAAATATCAATAACATACAAAAAAATACTTCATCTAAAAATAAAACCATAGTCACTGCATTACTTATCTAAGCCATTTACTTAACTATGTGTATAAATAAGAGGTCGCTATCGCGACAATAGATTTAATCGGGTCATCGCACCCGAGGGCGAGATACTTTCTTTTGCGCAGCCTTTAGAAAGTATCCAAAGAAAAGGCGGCTCGATTGTCGCTTCTCCCTGCGCTCCTCGATTTTGTTGGGGATCGATAGAGAGGGCTTCCTGCCCTCCTACCGACGCGCGGCATCCATGCCGCGCCGCTGTTGAGGCCAATCCCAACAAAACCTGCGGTGCTCAGCGCGACAAACGAGGCTAAAACGTCGCTACTATGTAATGTTACTATTTATCAAAAATTTAATAATCTTTATTAATCATACAAAAATAGCGCAATATAAAGACCGCACCTTGCACTAAAAGATGAGTCTCTCTAAAATGGGCATTTTTCGGAGATGCTAATGAATCAAGGCTTAACTATCGACCAAGATGCAACGGCAGTGTCCGCCAAATCTTCAACTGAGAACATCAGCAATCAATACGACGCGCTATTCTCCAGCGTTATCGGTCAAGATTATTATCTATTAAAACAAATTAGTCCATTTGCAGCGGAAATGAGCCGCTTAGTAGGACTCACCGTTGCTAAATTCTGCACTGACAAAACTGCTCCCATTAGCGTCGTTGAATTAGGTGGCGGCACTGGAATAACCAGCTTGTCTATATTGACTGCCGATGAGCAACTCAGCTTATTAAGCATCGACAATGAGCCCATCATGCAAAATCAAGCTAAGCAAAGTTTGCAACAATGGGTAGATGAAGGACGCTTAAGCTTCTCAGACCAAGACGCCTTAAGTGCCTTACAGTCATTGAGCAGCAACAGCATTGATGTCATCGCATCCGCCTACACCTTGCATAACTTTGAAAGCCATTACCGAAAACAAGTCTTAGCAGAAATTTTTAGAGTACTAAAACCGAACGGACAGTTTATCAACGGTGATCGTTATGCCTTGAATGACATGAGTGCTCATACGCGCAGCACTCAAATCGAGGTCGCAGGCTATTTTAAAGTATTAATTGAACTTAATCGCCTCGATGTTTTAGAACATTGGATTATTCATTTATTCAACGATGAATCAGAAAACCACATCATGCGCGAAGCCCTAGCCTTACAACAATTAGCTGATGTAGGCTTTAAACAGATAAACTTAAGTCATCGCTTAGAAGTTAATGCCTTGGTTACAGCAGTTAAAGAATAGTGCTATTGCTTAACTTCCCCGAGGTGCCAGCAGTAATAGCCTAATCTATTGTTCGCATACAAAGAGCTTATGGGTGAGATATAAGAGGCTTTTAATTGCGGTGTAGTGAGTTATTTTGGATTGATATACCCTCATTAAGCATAGGTATCTACACAAGTTTCTTATCGGCGTGGAAACGATAAAAACACCGTAGGGGCTTATTGCATACGCCCAACATTGAAAGACCAATGTTATAGAGCTTATTTTATAAGGGCGTATGCAATACGCCCCTAAGATCTTAACCACAATGTTATCGTTCGCGCTTGGGAATGCTAACAATTATTTGTGTAGATACCTATGACATTGAGGACTGGGGAAGAGTTATAAACTGAGTTAATTAATCTCTCTTGAACGATTTTGAATACTTTCCAAATATCTATCAATAATCAGACCATTTTAATGGTCATGAAAATCAATAAACTAATAGGATGACTATGTTAAGGTTTAAAGCAAGAATCTGGTTTTTATTAGGCGCTTTAGCGTGCCTAAGCTTATTAGCGATGGGAGCTTATTTTCAATTAATTGATGGCTTAGAACCCTGCCCCTTATGTATTTCACAACGCTTGGCTATCTTATTAACCGGCATTATTTTCTTGATTGCTGGCTTACACAACCCTACCCATACTGGGATTAAGCGCTATGCCATCTTAGGAAGTATTAGTGCCTTATTTGGCGCCTCTATTTCAACTCGACATGTTTGGTTACAACATTTACCACCTGATCAAGTACCTGAATGTAGCCCTGGCATTAGCTTTATGCTGCAAAACTTTCCTCTATTTGACACTGTCAAACTCATGCTCAATGGCACGGGTGATTGCGCCAAAATAGATTGGACTTTTTTGAGCTTAAGCATGCCCGCTTGGACCTTAGTCGCTTTTTTATGTTTAGCCACTTTAAGTATCCTGCAAATTTGGAATAGCAAATAATAAGGCGTTCAGCCATCGCCTCTATCAAACACTGTGAGTAGAAACATGAAAAAAATCTTAATGGCACTATTATTAGCGACTTACGTTAGCGCTGCGCTTGCCGATGAAACCAATAACAAACTAGCTCAAGCCATTAACGGTGAACAACGTTCTGCTGAACATAAAGCTCGAGACCTTTATCGACACCCCCAACAAACTCTAGATTTTTTTGACGTACAAGACACTATGACTGTCGTTGAAGTCTGGCCTGGAGAAGGCTGGTATACAGAAATTTTAGCGCCCTATTTAAAAAATAAAGGCAAATTTTATGCAGCGCATTATTCAGCTAATTCTGAAGAGCCTTACTTTAAAAAGAGCTATGATAAATTTGTAAAGAAAATGCACGATCAGCCTGAGCTTTATGGCAAAGTTGAGATCACTGAATTAGAACCGCCCAAGGTCTTACAAATTGCACCTGACAATTCTGTCGATCGAATTTTATCATTTCGTAACACTCATAATTGGCTGAGTATCGATCAAGCCGCAGCCGTCTATGTGGCTATGTATAAAGCTTTAAAACCGGGAGGTATCTTAGGTGTAGTTGATCACCGATATAATTTATTCAAACGTCAGAATAAAATTACCGAAGCCGGTTATGTCAGTGAAGACGATGTGATTGCCTTAGCTAGAAGCGCTGGTTTTGAGTTTTTAGAAAAATCTGAAATTAATGCCAACCACAAAGATAAAAAGAACTACCCCAAAGGCGTCTGGACCTTGCCACCCACTTTTGCTTTAAAAGATCAAGATCGTGAGCTTTATCAAACAATAGGTGAAAGCGACAGAATGACGATTAAATTTATTAAGCCTAAGTAATGCGGGTTGTTTTAGCGACTTTAAAAGCATTATGATTTTAGCTCCCCCTTTTGTAATAAGGGGGAGAGGAGAGTTTATTGATTATTTTTTAATAAACCAAATCTCCCCTAACCCCTCTTTGCTAAAGAGCATAGGTATCTACACAAATAATTGTTAGCACTCCCACGCAAGAACGAAAACATTGTGGTGAAAATCGTAGGGGCGTATGCAATACGCCCCTACGGTGATTTTTATCGTTTCCACGCCAATAAGAAACTTGTGTAGATCTCTATGCCTTAATAAAGGGGCTGCCTTAACTTGTAGGCCGGAATAAGACTTTACGAGCGTAAGTGAGTAAAGCGTTTCCGGCATAGGTAGCGATCCT
>QVQD01000138.1 GCA_003584875.1 Methylococcales bacterium | reverse complement strand
CGGTTCGTTACCAGATACCATAAAAGACGAATGGATTGATGATATTGAAACGCTGGATGAAAAAATGGATCAATACATTGATGCCAAAAAACGTGCCACTGGATTTGATTTGCGCTACAACACCCATCTATCAGCCTCTGATAAGGATTGGCGAGATTGCTCTAATGTCTTATCACAACGAGATTTTGGTACTTTGATGCGCGAAGGTTGGTGTAAATAAAAACATATTTAAACCAAGTATTAATTGACTAAAGATTATGATATTTCTGGTTAGGGTTTAAGTTGTTTATTAGTAATTCTCATCACCCTCCACAAAAGATATACGCTATTCATTACTGATTTGTAGATAGCTGCAAGCTTTAATGATTACATATAGCTTCGCTAACATAATTCTCTAAACCGATTTTATAAATCAACAAGTATTCACAAGGTGATGCATGTCTAAAAAAACCGATCTATCACACAGATTTAAATGGCACTTATACGTATGCTGATTATTTATCATGGCAATTTAAGGATACCATTGAGCTAATCAAAGGCAAGATTATGGCGATGAGCCCTACAAACTATTTTATGCTCCTTTTGATGTACGATTAATCAATCAAAAAAATTCCATCATCGCCAATCAAGATATTTATTCCGTCGTTCAACCCGATCTTTGCGTTATTTGCGATAAAACCAAAATTGATAACAAAGGCCGCTTAGGTGCGCCAGATTGAATATAGAAATTTTGTCACGAGCTAATTCCAAAAAAGAAAGGCAGCTTAAATACCAACTCTATCAAGAGAGCGGTGTTAAAGAATACTGACTGGTTTATCCAAGAGAAAAAGCTGTTCATCAATTTGTCTTAGACGAGGAAGCCGAAAATACCAACTGCTTGCGATGCACTCTGGCGAAGATATTTCCACACCGCTGTTATTTCCAGATTGCCAGATTAAACTAAGAGAAGTCTTTGAAGATGATAATGAATAGCTGGCTTCTCTCTATGCATATCAATCAATACTAAACCAGAGTTATTGGCCTGCAGGAAACGCTTTGGTATATCTATAAAAAACCCAATATTAAAGACCGAGATGCAAACCTCGCCTAACATTAGAATTTATGAAATGTCCCTACAAGATTCATTAAGCATTGCTTATCTCGCTGAAAATTAAAACCTATTTAGAATGCTTCCATAAACACTAGCACCAACCAACCTTCATTACCCAACTATATAAATCACTCTCAAAACATTCAAACTAAATTAACAAATTGATTTAGAGTTTGACGGTTTTAGTGTTTATCTATATTATTGCAAAGTTATGTTAGATAGATTACCTGAATATATAGACCCTTTGCACTTAGCTGATAAGCGTGGTGCTTTAAAAGGTCAAATACCCATATCAAGTCTGGTTCGCTTAGCAGAATTTCTCGCTGACGACAAAGGAGCGGTGTCTATCGACCTTTTTTTTTATAGAGAAGGTCGTCTGCCAATAGCCGAGGGAGACATAACTGCTAACTTGGAACTTATTTGTCAAAATTGCTTAACAGCGGTTAATTGGCCTATAAACTTCCATATAAAACTAGGTATGGTTAAGACTATAGATCAAGCCAATAGATTGCCTGAAGAATATGAGCCTTTGATGGTTACTGAAGAAAGAATACTTCTGAATAATATCATTGAAGATGAGATTTTGCTTATAGTACCTTCCTTTCCTAAACATGATCATAACTGCCTTATTCAGCCACCTAGTCTTAATGGCACTGACATATTTTTTAATGACGAACAGTCATCCCCTAAAAACCCTTTTGCTATTTTAGCCAAACTTAAAAAAACCGGAGAACATTAATGGCCGTACAGAAAAGTAAAGTAACGCGTTCAAGACGCGGTCAACGTCGTTCACATGACGCATTAACAAGCAAAGCATTATCTCAAGACCCTATTACTGGAGAAATGCATTTACGTCACCACATGACTCCAGAAGGTTACTTCAAGGGTCGCTTAATCGTCGGCAAAGCCTATAACGAAGAAGATTTATAGTCTTTCCTCTTAGGAATGATGCAGCGCCGAACCACCATGGCTCGGCTTACCTCAATACGTGCGGAGTTAGTCGTCAGCGTGAGCTTAACAATTTCAATAGATGCAATGGGCGGTGATTATGGCCCTCAAGTCACTATTCCTGCATCATTGGATTGTTTAAAAAGCAATCCAGACTTAAAGCTAATCCTTGTAGGTGATGAAGCAATCATTAATCCAATATTGCTTCAACAACCACTACAACATCAAGACAGACTGACCATTCATCACGCCTCTCAATGCGTGACCATGGACGAATCGCCTTCTAAAGCATTAAAAAATAAAAAAGACTCTTCTATGCGCGTTGCCATTAATTTGGTTCGTGATGGCCTGGCTGATGCTTGCGTGAGCGCCGGTAATACAGGCGCTCTCATGGCAACTGCACGTTTTGTTTTGAAAATGATGCCCGGCATTGATCGACCCGCAATTATATCTACACTACCCTCTACATTCGGACACACTCATGTTCTCGATTTAGGAGCTAACGTAGACTGCACTGCCGAGCACTTATTTCAATTTGCCATTATGGGCAATGAATTAGTGAAAGCCGTTGAAGGCTTGGAAAACCCCAAAGTAGGCCTATTAAACATAGGCGAAGAAGATATGAAAGGTAATGAGCAAGTCAAATCTGCTGCGAAATTACTGGAAAATTCAGCATTAAATTACATAGGTTATGTAGAAGGCAATTCCTTAAATGCTGGAAATATTAAAGTAGACCTCATTGTCACTGATGGCTTTGTCGGCAATGTTGCACTGAAGTCTATCGAGGGTGCTGCAAAAATGATAGGCGTTACCTTAAAAGAAGCCTTCAGTAAAAACATATTTACCAAACTAATCGCTTTGATTGCCTACCCGGTACTAAAATCTTTTAAGAAACGCATCGATCCACGCTTATATAACGGTGCTAGCTTCTTAGGTCTCCAAGGACTTGTAATTAAAAGCCATGGTGGCGCAGATAAACTTGCCTTTATAACAGCTATTCAACTCGCTGAAGTTGAAGTTAAAAAAGATGTGATCAAAAAAATTAGCGCGCAAGTCGAAAAAGTTCTAGCACTAAGAGAGACCGCATGACCCGTTATTCAAAAGTAATTGGCACCGGTGCCTACTTACCTCCAAACATTCGCACCAACGAACAAATATCTGAAACCGTTGATACTTCAGATAGCTGGATTTACGAACGTACCGGCATAAAAAGCCGCCGAATTGCAGGTCCCAACGAATCAGCAGCCAGCATGGCTGAAATCGCAGCCAGATTAGCACTTGATGCAGCCAATTGTGATGCCAACTCCATTGATTTAATTATTGTTGCCACCGGCACACCAGACAGAGTTTACCCCAGCACTGGTTGCTTATTGCAACAACGCTTGGAAATTAAAAACTGCGTAGCCTTTGACATCCAGGCCGCTTGTTCTGGCTCTATTTTTGCCCTGAGCATTGCCGATCAATATATTAAATCGGGTGCAGCTAAAACAGTCTTAATCGTGGGCACTGAAATTTGTTCACGCATAGTGGACTGGAGCGACAGAAGCACCTGTATTTTATTTGGCGATGGCGCAGGCGCAGTCTTACTTAGCGCCTCAAATGAAGCAGGTATTTTGTCTACCCATATTCATTCTGATGGCGAATATGAAGACTTGCTGTATTGCCCAAACCCTCAAGTTGCCACAGATCTTAATAAGCACGAAACTGGCGTCATCAACATGCGCGGCAACGAAGTTTTCAAAGTGGCCGTTAATACTCTCGGCAAAATCGTAGATGAAACTTTAGAGGCTAATAATATGGATAAGTCTGATATAGACTGGTTAGTGCCTCATCAAGCTAACATCCGCATTATCATGGCAACAGCAAAAAAATTAAAAATGTCTATGGACCAAGTGGTTGTAACCCTTGAGAATCAAGGCAACACATCATCTGCTTCGGTACTCATCGCATTTAATGAGGCCGTTAGAGATGGTCGCATTCAACGCGGACAAGTTGTCTTACTTGAAGCCTTTGGCGCAGGGTTTACCTGGGGCTCGGCATTACTTAAATACTAACTCAGACGTATTCAATAATGAACCAAAACACATATAAATTAGCATTTGTTTTTCCAGGACAGGGCTCTCAATCAGTAGGCATGCTATCTGATCTAGCCAATAACTACCCTGAAATAAAACAAACTTTCGAACGCGCCTCTGATGCACTGGGGCAAGATTTATGGTCTATCGTTGATCAAGGCCCCGAAGCCGATCTTAACCAAACACAAATCACCCAACCAGCCATGCTTGCCGCTGGAGTCGCAGTTTGGGAACTTTGGTGCAAACTAAGCCCTTTTCGCCCTGAATGGATGGCTGGACATAGTCTTGGCGAATACACTGCTCTTGTCTGCGCAGGCACTATAGCTTTTGAGGATGCCATCAAATTAGTTTCAATAAGAGGCAGACTCATGCAAGAGGCCGTTCCAGTTGGGACAGGCGCAATGGCCGCTATATTGGGACTTGAAGACCATGAAGTAGTCACGCTATGCAAACAAGTTGAAAATAACGAAGTAGTTTCTGCAGTTAATTTTAATGCACCTGGACAAGTCGTTATTGCAGGAAATATTGCTGCTGTTGAAAGAGCGATGCAAGCAGCCAAAGATGCCGGCGCTAAACGCGCACTTTTATTACCTGTTAGCGTGCCATCGCATTGTGCATTAATGCAATCGGCCGCTATAGAGCTTGATAGCCATCTGCAAGCAATAACCTTCAACACCGCAAAATCGACACTTATTCATAATGTAGATGTCGCGGCTCATAGCGCTCCAGAAGTCATTCGCAATGCTCTAAAAGAACAGCTATTTAAACCAGTGCGCTGGGTAGACACCCTAAGATTCATGCACGACCAAGGCGTGACGCGCTTTGTGGAATGCGGCCCCGGCAAAGTTCTAGTGGGCTTAAACAAACGCATTGTTAAAGAAGCAGAGCATAGTGCAATTTATGATACAGAATCTCTAAATAAACTAGTGGAAAACATTAATGACTAAGCAAATTGCATTAATAACAGGTGCGAGTCGCGGCATTGGCCAGGCTATCGCTGAAAGATTAGCTGATGATGGTTTTTTTGTAATAGGTACAGCAACAACGGATACCGGTGCTGAGAGCATTTCCGCCTATTTGGGTGAAAACGGTAAAGGCATGAAATTGGATGTTTCTGACTCTGAATCAGTTGCAACGGTTATCAAAACTATCAACGATGATTTTGGCGCACCTTTTGTTTTGGTTAACAATGCCGGTATCACCCGTGACAACTTACTGATGCGTATGAAAGATGATGAATGGGATGATATTATCAACACCAACCTAAGCTCTGTTTTTCGCATGAGTAAAGCCGTATTGCGAGGCATGATGAAGCTTAAAACTGGCCGCATCATTAATATTTCATCTGTCGTTGGCTCCACAGGTAACGCAGGTCAAGCAAACTACGCCGCCGCGAAAGCTGGAATGATTGGCTTTACTAAATCAATGGCAAAAGAAGTAGGTTCTCGCAACATTACTGTTAACACCGTAGCACCTGGTTTTATTGATACCGATATGACCCGGGAATTGAATGATGATGTTAAAAACGCTTTATTATCATCAATCCCCTTGTCTCGCTTAGGCGAGGCTAAAGAAATTGCCCATGCTGTTGCATTTTTGGCTTCATCCGGTGCTAGTTATATCACCGGCGAAACCTTACATGTCAATGGC
>QVQD01000167.1 GCA_003584875.1 Methylococcales bacterium | reverse complement strand
TTTTTAACCACATCCCAAATGTTTTGAGCGGGGCTTGCAAATCCCAACCAGCATCGCTTTTTTTGCCATCAAAACTCGTGAGTTTTGACTCCACTTCATTCGCTCTTACGCGGGTTGGGATTTTTAACCCCGTTCCAAACGTTTGATGCTATCCTAATTGTTATTAACATGATGTACTCAGCATAACGCGTCCACGCTTGTCGATAAGGTGCAATTAAACGCTCAAATTGAATGCCTTTGGTATTAATAAACAGCCGATATTGATCACCATCGTTAACGGCAACCAAATTATTACGGCTACCTGTAATCAATTGCAATTCTATATCTTCATATTCCATTGCCGCCATAACTCAGCCAGCACACATCGATTTAGTACCGCCTGTGTAATTAGCAATAATCTTAGCTGAGGGAAACTGACTTAAAGCATCCTTAATAGCTTTATTGCAATCACTATAAATTTGATCCAATTCATCAGAGGAAGTGATATACACACTAAATTGATCCGCGTTTAAGCCTGCTTGTGTCGGAATATTAGGCAAGTTTGGCGTAACGTCACTAAACTTTTCCTTAATACAAGAGCCTTTACCGGTAATTTGCAGATTAGAACCTGGCGTATTAGTAGCGGGATCTCTATCGGTACAAATTAAAATAGTGGTCATATTAGATTAGGTAAGTTAGTTTAATGTCACTCACGGAGTAAAATGTCTAATAACCTCATAAGCTCTTCATGCTCTATTATCCAAGACAGAAACCGCATTAAGTAAATATCAGTAATGGTAGCGACACTGAACAATAGTGATAACAGTAGTATCCGCTTTGTAAACCAAGCGATGTTGACGATCTATACGACGAGACCAATAACCAGACCACTGATGTTTTAAGGGCTCTGGATCACCTATGCCAGTAAAAGGGTTGCGTGTAATGTCTTGAATCAGGCTATTGATACGTTTCAAGGTTTTTTTATCAGTTGCTTGCCAATACAGATAATCATCCCACGCGAGTTCTGCCCAAGCCAGAATCATTCTTCAAGCATCTCATGCAGAATGACATTACCAGTCTCAACATCAGAAATAGCTTGATTAAGGCGTCGAGCATTAGCGGGACTAGCCATTAAATAAACGGTTTCCTCATAGGAGTTATAATCTTCCAACGAAAGAATGACTGCCGGCTTACCGTTTTGTCGAGTAACCAAAACCGGCAGATGATCATCATTGACTTTGTCGAGGACACTAGCTAGGTTACTGCGAAATGTTGAATAATTGATTGTATCCATGTTGTTAGACCTACCAAGTTAATTTTTCTAGGATTATAGTTGTACTTATTATTGTACGCAATTAATCTATGTTCCGTCGTTAAATATCCATTAACAACACAGACTCTCTATCTTCAATCAACTCTCCCCAGCGAGACGGGGCTTGCAAATCCCAACCGGCTTCGCTTTTTTTGCCATCAAAACTCGTGAGTTTTGACTCCACTTCATTCGCTCTTACGCGGGCTGGGGTTGCAAACCCCGACCGGCATTGTTTCTTGTGTTTTCACTTGAAAACGTGTGTTTCCACTGGGTTTCTTGTGTTTTCACTTGATAACATGTGTTTCCACTGCGTTTCTTGTGTTTTCACTTGATAACATGTGTTTCCACTGGGTTTCTTGTGTTTTCACGTGATAACGTGTGTTTCCACTGGGTTTCTTGTGTTTTCACTTGATAACATGTGTTTCCACTGGGTTTCTTGTGTTTTCAATTGAAAACATGTGTTTCCACTGGGTTTCTTGTGTTTTCACTTGAAAACGTGTGTTTCCACTGGGTTTCTTGCGTTTTCACTTGAAAACGTGTGTTTCCACTGGGTTTCTTGTGTTTTCACTTGAAAACATGTGTTTCCGCTGGGTTTCTTGTGTTTTCACTTGATAACGTGTGTTTCCACTGGGTTTCTTGTGTTTTCACTTGATAACGTATGTTTCCGCTGGGTTTCTCCAGCGAGACGGGGTTTATAACCTCATCTCTTACGTTTGATCTCGCAACTATTTTTGAAAGAACTGCGACGACATACTGCTACTCAAAGTTATATAGCAACTAGCAATGCTTAGACGCATCAAAACGTTTCTGTCGGGATTGCAAACCCCGACCGGCATTGGGTTAGAATAAAAAGGCTTACTGTTGCGATAATTCCTTTTCTACCTTTAGTCTTTCCAGTTCAATACTGTTTAATTCTTGCTGAAGCTTTTCCTGTCTTTCAGCAGTCTCTCTTTCGGCCGTGAAATATGTTTGTCTACCAATTTCCTTTTGCAAAACCTCAACAGGCAAACAACCCATTCCATAACATGACTTTGACAGGTCATAACTGCCCATCACGTTAACGTGAGGCTCAGCCCTCACTGATGTGGATATTAATAATAAGATTGGCAGTAATTTCATGTCATTTTCCTAAATTGCAACAGGTGCTTGAAGGAAAATTTAAGCCAATGAAGTTGGAATAGCCGCTACACCTGTTAATGAGATAGCATCGGTGTTATGAATCATGTTGCCCATCACATCTTGCACTAACACGCTATGCGTTGCATTTGGGTGAATAGACATAGAGGCTTGCTCTAGTATCGCCATTTCAGAGGCAACATAAGGAGTTGACATCGAAGTGCCAGACATTGTGACAATCTGACCATATTGATCATAGCCTGTGATATTTGTACCACTTGCTGTGACATAATCATAAGGGGTATTAGCACCTGTCTTATCGCTAAACGTAGAGAAGGTTAAGCCGCTACCGACATTATTAGCAGAAGACCCTACGGCTACGGCAGTGTCTAAGGTTTTAGCATAGGCAGCAGGATTGATGGGCGAATTAAGTCCGCCATTACCCGCAGCGATAGCTGCAAATACGTTATGGGCTTGTGCATACTGCAAGGCTGTTAATATTGATGGCATCGCTATAGTTCCGCCTAATGACATACTGATAACATTAGCGCCATGATCTACTGCATAAGTGATAGCATTAGCGACTGTGTCAGGTGAACCAGTTCCGCTTGCATTTAATGCTTTAAGCACCATCAACTGTGCGCCATTAGCAGCACCTACAATACCGTTACCTACATCTTTAGCGATCATCTCTCCCGCCACAAACGACCCATGACCATTATCATCTTGAACATTAGCAGTGCCTGTTAAAAAGTTCCAATTCCATTTGCTTAAATTTGTTGTTAAGGCGACATTTTTAAGGTCAATACCTGTGTCAATCTCGGCAATCACAATACCTTTGCCGTTATAGCCCGCTGCCCAAGCATCATCAAAATGAGCAGAGGTAATGCCCCAACCTGACTTAGCAGGTGCAGGTACATCCACTACCGTTTTGCCTGTTTCAGAACTTAAAGCTTTTAATATATTGATGTTGCCGTAGCCATCAATGCCACTCCAGCCTGCGAAAACAGGTGCTACAACAGGAACATAAGGTGTCATGGGGTCGCCTGTAAAAACAGGGTTCATGGTGGTGTGATCTAAGACCCCGTTATTGTAGTAGTCCATCTGAGTAACATGACCTGTAACGTCAGTATGAACAAGCTTATTTTAGGTATTGTTGCTATTGTAAACATCAGCAATCTTCTCAATATATTTGCCAGTAGCATCGTATCGAGTCTTTTCAGCTAGAAAGCCTTTAGTATTGTAAGTACAAGTATCGGTTTCCTTAACTGTAATGCCATCAGTCGCATAAAGCTTTGAGGAGATCATTTTACCAACGGCATTAAAAGTATCTGCCTGATACTCCTTGCCGTTGGTAAACATGTGACACTCTTCACCACCATTCGCTAAGGGGATATACTTATACATTGAGGTTTTACTAATGAAGAAATCCTGCTCTAGCAAAGTTCCTGCGCTATTGTAGATATTGGTAATAGTCTAGCCTCCAATTACTCCCGAAAGCGTATAGCCTGTTGCTGTGATCGTTTTGGTTTTTAGTGAGTTTGTGCTTAACATGGTTATGCTCCTAAATAGAATGGCAAAAAATTGATTTGTGGTATTTTACTGACAATTAAAATCGAGTAAAGTCTTAATCAATAACTGGGGAATGACTCACTAGTTTGGTAAACCAAATCAGAAAGATGAGCAGTTAATGTTGATTGTTTTTTTCATGAGCTAAAGCTTAACAAAAGAAGTTCTTGGTTACAGACTTGACAAGCTTGCCAACTTTTCCCAAAACGACTGTTTTGGGATTTAATTGATAGATGTTAAAAACCCCGACCGGCATTGTAGAAAATTGTAAAAGTAACCATTTGTGTTTTATCATTTATGTCATACGATAAGTCATATATGACATTTTAGCGAAAACACATGAACAAGCTCTATTCAGCACAAGAAAAAACCTGGAAAATGGTATTCGAAAACGAAAAAAGACTAGGCATACCGAATACCTTGTTATGTGGAGGTACTTCGTTAGCTAGATTTTATCTCGAACATAGAATTTCTTATGACTTAGATTTTTTTGTACCAACAAGATTTAATCCCGAGGCCTTACTTTTACAATTAAACGTTATTGGCTTAGAAATAAAAGAGCCCGTCATTGAAATTAGAGATCAATTTTGCCGCCAATTAGCAGGACTTATTGTTATTGAAGGTATGCAGGTGAAAATTGATTTTGTTGAGGATATCTATGAAGGCATGTTCGATCATGTAAGTATTAATCATGCAAGAACAGAAGTGATTGATGGTCTTTATCATAGAAAAATACGTACAGTTTCTGGAATGTATTTAAAGGATGGAAGTATTCAAGGAGGTAGACAAACCGCTAGGGATCTCTTTGATTTGTATGTATTAAGTAAGTCAATAGAACCTTTAAGTCAATTTATGACTAGAGTCAACGCTCATGGAACAAACATTCCAGTAGAAGGTATATGTAAAGGTATTTTGAGTATGCCTTGGATTGATTTAATAGATGACTTCGATGAACTAGAAAGGCTGGGCTCTTGGTCTGAATCAGATATAAGTGATGTTAGACGTTTGCTTGAAAAAGAGCTGTTGTCACTCTAAAAAAGTAACACGGGCAATAAATATGAAACCGATTTTAAATGATGATGTATGGAACGAGGCCAGAGTCAGCGCTTTTTGGGATAGGCCGAAGCTTAGCTATGAAAAGTGGCTGTCCGCAGTTTTATTAGGCAACTCTAGAAGCGATATTATGTTAAAGCAAAGCATGTTGCACATGAAAGGCAAAAGCTTTGTCGCATTAATTGGCTTACAGGCATTTATTGATCACTATCCAGACTGGAGATTATTATTGACCGATGAAAATCCTCGAACTTGGACTAAAAAAAGCATATTAGATTCTTTCTGGTCATGGCATACCTGCGGCACGATTTACATGAAAAACCCAACTCATGAATGGTTTGGTTTGACTAAAAAACAAAAAGAGACTTTTTATTGCATATCTGAGGCAGGCTATGAATCTATCTATCAAATAGCTAAGAGAATGAACCGCAATTATCGGCGTACATTTGATGATGTCAAAAAGCTTATTAGCTTAGGTATTATTCAGTCCAGAGTAAAGACTGTAAAAGGACGAACCTTGACGATAGTGGGTTTGTAAGTAGTACAGGGCGAATAAATTCGCCCCTACATTATGTTTTCCGCAATTCTACCAGCGAGATGAGGTTTATAACCTCGTCCCTAACGTTTAAGGTTTCGAACCCTACTAAACTGTCAGCGGGTTGGAGTCAAAACTCAAGAGTTTTGATTCGTACGTTGGATGGAGTTTTTAACCCCATCCCAAACGTTTTGAGCGAGGCTTGCAAACCACGACCGGCATTGTAGTACAGGGCGAATAAATTCGCCCCTACATTATGATTTCCGCAATTCTCCCAGCG
>QVQD01000137.1 GCA_003584875.1 Methylococcales bacterium | reverse complement strand
ATCGCTACGCCAAGCAACAAAACTCGTGAGTTTTGACTCCATTGCAAAGGTTTGTAGGCGGTTGGCTTACGCTATCGCTAACCTGACCTACATAACTACCCTAATAAATAAGAATTCCTTAGGCAGGAAAAACGCCAGTCGATAAATAACGGTCACCACGATCACAAATAATCACTACAATAACGGCGTTTTCAACTTCTTTAGAAATTTTTAAAGCCGCAGCTACAGCTCCACCTGAAGAAACTCCGGCAAAAATACCTTCTTCCGAGGCGAGTTTACGCATGGTGTTTTCAGCGGACTCTTGATCAATATCAATAATTCGATCGACCCTATCTGCCTGATAAATTTTGGGCAGATACGCTTTAGGCCAGCGCCTAATGCCTGGTATTTTAGAATCACCTTCGGGTTGTACACCGACAATTTGAATGGCTGGGTTTTGTTCTTTGAGAAATTTTGATGTGCCCATAATAGTACCAGTAGTTCCCATAGCACTGACAAAATGAGTCACCTTACCATAGGTATCTTGCCAGATTTCAGGGCCGGTGCTTTCATAATGAGCAAGAGGATTATCAGGGTTAGAAAACTGATCCAAAATAAAGCCTTTACCTGCCGCTTCCATGTCTCTGGCTAAATCAATGGCTGCTTCCATACTGCCAGCCGCAGGTGTCAGAATAATGTCGGCACCATAGGCTTTCATAGACGCTTTACGTTCATCACTCATATTGTCCGGCATGATTAAGGTCATTTTGTAACCCTTGATAGCTGCAACCATTGCAAGGGCAATTCCAGTATTGCCACTGGTTGCTTCTATTAAACGATCGCCTGGTTTTATATCACCTCTCGCTTCGGCACGAGTAATCATGCTAAGGGCAGGAAGGTCTTTAACAGAACCTGCTGGATTATTACCTTCTAGTTTAGCGAGAATAGTATTGCTAGTATTACCGGGTAAGCGTTGCAGTCTTGCTAAAGGCGCATTACGTACAAAAGTTTCAATTGTTGGAAAAATCATCGTGTCCTTATGAGCAATCAGGGGAAATGTTTGAGTGAGGTAATTGAATGATGGGTTGCGATTAGAGGCTAAGATAGTATTTTTGTGGGAGATGCTTTAGCTTCGCATTCGAGGCTAAAGCATCTCCAACATCATATAAAAACAATTACTTACAAAATTAAGTTTTGTGTTATTTGTATAATACTTTCACTGTTTCTTTACCACAGCCGAGTTTGCAGTTTTGAATTACTTTTTGATAGCGCTAGAGCTTTCTTCACTCTCATGTTGGATTTGCTGACCTTCTTGTACCATACGATTACCTTCGTCAACAGTGTTTTGGCCTTCCCGTGATAAAACAGTGCCACGATCAATCAAGTCTTTACCCTTTTTCCATCGGTCGCCCAAAGTAGCTAAGCGTTGACTTTCACTCAGCATTTGTTCGCCGGAGAGTACTGGAGCAGCCGTTTGGACAGTCGCTTGACTTTCGCTTTGTATTTGTTGGCCTTCTTGAATCATTCGGCTAGCTTCGTCGATTTTATTTTTGCCGTCACGGATTAAAACCGTGCCATGATCGACTAGCTCTTTACCTTTTTTCCATCGGTCGCCCAAAGTGGCTAAGCGTTGACTTTCATTAATCATTTGTTCACCTGAAAGTACCGGAGCTTGAATTACCACGGGAGCAGGAGCGGCTACTGGTACTGGAACTGGCTCAGAAGCGCAGCCAGTTAATATTAATGCAAGCCCAGCTAAGCTTAGAGTTGGACTAATAACAGTGTGATTTTTCATGATCAATGACTCTTAATGTAATGGATTTATGATAGATGACTTTAAGTATTAAGCTGATTCAGTGAGAAAAGCATCGTTGTCGATATAAATATCAACTGCACTTTTGGGAATTATATCAGCAACTGGCAAATCTTCACCTAAACGCCAACTTTTAACAGCCTCTTGTTTGTTTTTACCCGTAATTAGAAATATGACCTGTGCTGAGTCGCTCAAGCCTTTTGCACTAATAGAAACTCTTTCTGGTGGTGGCTTAGGTGAATTATATACAGCATGGGCAAGTTCATCAGTATTATGGTGATGGCCAGGAAATAAACTAGCAGTATGGCCGTCTTCGCCCATACCTAATAACACCATATCAAAAGGTAATGCTTTAGCAACAACAAGTTGATAGTGTTGTGCGGCTAATTCTGGCCCTAATTCGGCGGGGATGGTAAATATTTGTTCTTTGGGTATGGCAACTTTTGACAAAAAAACTGTTTCTGCCATGAGGCTATTGCGCTCGGCATGATCAATAGCTAAACAACGTTCATCACCATAATAGATAAACCAACGCGACCAATCAGCGTTAGCTTTCGCTAATAAATGATAAACTTTTTCGGGTGTACTGCCACCCGCTAAGACTAATTTAAATTGACCATGATCAGCAATGGCTTTATCTGCTGAGTTGAGGATTTGTTGGTAGACCGCATTTGCTACGAGATCAGATGTTTCAAAATTATGCCACTGAAGAGTTTGTTGCATTTATTTACACTCCGGAGTTAAGGTGCTGCGCCAGAAATGGTCGCTTTTTTCAAATAATCGACTATCTTCAGGTCCCCAAGAACCTGCAGGATAAGTGGCAATAAAGTCTCGCTCTATCGCCCAAGTTTGTAAAATGGGATCAACGATACGCCAGGCATGCTCAACTTCGTCAAAACGTAAAAATAAAGATCGATCACCTTTTAAGACATCAAGTAATAAGTCTTCATAGGCATCGATAGCTTTTTCGTCTTCATTACGAAAACTAGCATCTAAACTACTAGTGCGAGTTTTCATTTCTAAGCCGGGTTCTTTGACGGTCATTTCAATGCGGATACATTCTTCTGGTTGTATGCCCAATAATATCCAATTCTGCGTCATACATTGCATGTTGGTATCGCGGAAGAATTGCAGTGGTGGGTGACGAAAACAAATCGAAATCGTTGATTGTGCTTTAGCCATACGTTTTCCAGTACGCAAATACATAGGTACACCGCGCCAGCGCCAGTTATCGATATGCAGTTTCATAGAGGCATAAGTTTCCGTGATGCTGTCGGCTGGAATATTCGCTTCTTGCAAGTAGCCATTGACCCTTTCACCGTTAATATGGCCAGGCGCATATTGGGCTCGAAAAGCATGACCATGAACGGCTTCTTTGGGAATAGGTCGGATAGATTTTAATACTTTAACTTTTTCATCACGCAAAGATTCGGCTTCCATAGAAGCAGGCGGTTCCATGGTGACTAAAGTCAGTAATTGTAAAAGATGACTTTGTAACATGTCGCGCATTGCGCCAGCGCCATTGTAATAATCACCGCGACTGTCTATGCCAATTTCTTCTGAATGAGTAATTTGAATGTGGTCGATGTAATTACGATTCCACAGGGGTTCAAGCATGACATTAGCAAATCGGAATACTAATACATTTTGCACCATACCTTTACCTAAGTAATGGTCGATACGGTAAATTTGTTCTTCAGTTAAATAATGGCTGATGCGTTTTTGCAAGGCGTGAGCACTTTCTGAATCGTAACCAAAAGGTTTTTCAATGATAACCCGACGCCAACCGAGTTCTTCATTGAAGAGCTGGTTATTACTTAGCATTTCCATCACTGGACCGAAATCAGATGGACTAATCGACAAATAGAAAGCGATATTATGAGCAAACTTTGCTTTATCGTTAAGTAAAGTCGCCAGTTGGCTAAAGCATTGCGCTTCACCAAGATCACCTTGATGATAGACCAAGCGCGTGCAAAAACGTTGAAAAACGCTTTCATCAAATTCATCTTTAGCTTTTGCTGTCACCATATCACGAACTTCACTGAGCCATTTGTCTTGATCCCATGGTCTACGACCTATGGCAACAATACGAGTGCCATCAGGTAAACGATTAGCCACATCAAGATGGTATAAGGCCGGCATTAATTTAATGCGAGACAAATTGCCCGTAGCGCCAAAAATAACATAAGTACAAGGATCAAGATTCATAAACTGCTCACAGTTAAGTTTTGTAGGTTGGGTTAGCGAAAGCGTAACCCAACATTCAGTAGCTCATTGCGTCGGGTTACGCTATCGCTAACCCGACCTACCTATTGTTTGGCTGTTATTTTAAACCGTATAAGTAGAAGAAGCCGTTTTACCACCATGCCCAGTCCAATCGGTATGAAAAAATTCACCTCTGGGTTTATCGGTGCGCTCATAAGTATGAGCACCAAAATAATCGCGCTGAGCTTGTAACAAATTAGCAGGAAGTCTTTCTGTACGATAAGCATCAAAATAGGCTAAGGCCGATGAGAATGCAGGCGTTGGAATACCAAGCTCAATACCTAAAATGACAGCTTTGCGCCAACCCGCATCAGCTTGTTTCATGGCCTTTACAAAGAAGTCAGCTAACAATAGATTCTCTAACTCAGGGTTCGCCGTATAGGCTTGCTTAATATCATTTAAAAATTGACTTCGAATAATGCAGCCGCCGCGCCACATTAAAGCGATTTCGCCATAATTAAGTGACAAATTATATTCTTTAGAAGCTTCGCGCATTAAACGAAAGCCTTGTGCATAAGAAATAATCTTAGCCGCATATAAAGCATCGCGGATGGCATTAATCATCGCCTGCTTATCGCCAGAAAATACAGGCTTAGGGCTGGCTAATAACTGCGCAGCAGTGATGCGCTCTGACTTTTGAGCTGATAAGCAACGTGCAAATACCGATTCACCAATTAAGGTTAACGGTATGCCTAAATCTAAGGCATTAATACCCGTCCATTTACCTGTGCCTTTTTGACCAGCGGTATCAAGTATCTTATTGACTAAGGGCAAGCCGTCTTCATCTTTATAAGCCAAAATGTTGGCGGTTATTTCGATTAAATACGAGCTAAGTTCACCTTGATTCCATTCAGTAAAGATGGCTTGCATTTCATCAGCGCTTAAACCTAAGCCTTCTGATAATAATTGATAAGCCTCGCAGATTAATTGCATGTCGCCGTATTCTATGCCGTTGTGCACCATCTTAACGTAATGACCAGCACCGTTATCGCCTACCCACTCACAGCAAGGATCGCCATTGACTTGGGCGCTAATCGCTTGAAAAATGGCTTTAACAGCAGGCCAAGCATCTTTGTTACCGCCTGGCATAATAGAAGGGCCATGACGAGCACCTTCTTCACCACCAGAAACGCCAGTGCCAATGTAATTAATATTTTGTGCGGCTAATTCCGCTGTGCGTCGATTAGTGTCGGTAAATAAGGAATTACCGCCATCAACAATAATATCGCCTGCCGCTAATAAGGGGACTAATTTATCGATATATTGATCAACCACCTCACCGGCTTTAACCATCAGCATAACGATGCGTGGCGTTTCTAAGCTTTCGATGAGTTCTTCTAATGAATGCGTACCGACTACCAAAGTGTCTTTAGCTGGTCCGTCTAAAAATTCATCAGTCGTGCTATTAGTGCGATTGTAGACCGCGACTTTAAAGCCGTGATCATTCATGTTAAGAACCAGATTTTGACCCATTACTGCCAAACCGATTAAACCGATATTTGCTTTCATAATTGTCTCTGTGTGATGGACGCGAAGTGGAATATTAGCATAGTTTGTGAGTGTTTTAGCTATTGGAATAGGCACGCAATATATTTGTAGGTTGGGTTAGCGATAGAGGCTGTGAAAGAATTATGATTTTAGCTTCCCCCTTTGTAAACATAGGTATCTACACAAATAATTGTTAGCATTCCCACGCGCGAACGATAATATGTGGTGAAGAACGTAGGGGCGTATTGCATACGCCCTTATAAAATAAGCTCTATAACATTGGACTTTCAATGTTGGGCGTATGCAATACGCCCCTACGGTGATTTTT